>JBEAOJ010000270.1:0-3145 GCA_041164985.1 Verrucomicrobiota bacterium
GTGCCGACGGCGCGCTGGGCGAGGTGCTCGATGATGTAGGCGGCGATGCCGACATTGTTGTAAAGCCAGCGGGATTTTTTGAGCAGGTCGATGCGGGTCTGCGGCGGGGCCTCGCGCTGAGGATCCACGGTGTTGAGAAAGATGAGGCCGCGATTGCGGGAGAACTCGGCGGCTTCGTATGCGGAGGCCTTTGGCCGACCTGCACCGGGGCGAGCGCCGCCTCGGTTTGATTTCTTTGAATTTGATTTGATTTGCGGCACGCCCGCTGCGGCGTGTCAAACAGGGGAGGCGTAGAGGGAGCGGTCCACCACGGCGCACAGGGAGCGCGGCGCGTTGCCTTCTTGGTAGACCTCCATGATCACGGCGAGGCGGGCGGTCTTGGGAAGATCACTGACCTGCGCGCCGGTGCCGGTGCCATCTCCCGAGAGGCTTGTGATGATGGTCTCCTCGATGCCTGACTCGACGGCTGCGGCCATGGTGAGAAGCTCGGACTTCGTCTTGCCGAGGGCTTTGAGATAGGCCTTGTAGCCTGCGCGGGCGGTGTCGGATGCGGTCACGCCGGAGGCGGAGTGTCAAAGGGTGGATTCACCACGGAGATCACGGAGGTGGCCGGGTTAACTCGGCATTATCGGTAAGGGCGTTTAAAAGCGCACCGACCTCATCCGCCGACCATATAAATTAAAACCCTACTCCCAAGCGTCCTTGAGCCTCATCTGTCGATTCAGACTGTCAAGTTGCGCATGGCGAGCCAGAGGCGTGACGGGTGATGCTACTACGGGAGAGTCAAATGTGGAACACAAGCGCGGCGGGCGGGGACCTTTTTGCTGGCGTCAGCAAAATGGTTTTTATTTCAGCACCCACCAGGCGACTCCGTGGAGTTTCGAGCAGTCGCCGTAGTGATCTTCGGGGACTTTTTTCCAGAAGAAGGGAGCGAGGCGGGAGTTTTTGTTTTGAAGGAGTTGTTGGCCACTGTGGCCTGAGACGAAGTCTTGGCCGATGTCGGCAGGGAGATGGAGCGGTGGGGGCATCTTTTTATTGATGCGCTCGAGGTAGAGCTCGAGCTTCGCGGTGTGGTCGATGTAGGTGACGAGGCGCAGGCCGGGGTAGCCGTTGATGGCGGATTGGTTCCATGTGCCGAAGGCTGCGGTGGAGCCTTTCGATGGAATGAAGAGGCCGCCGCTGCGGGAGCAGATGGAGTAAACGCGCTCGGCTGACCAGCCGGAGTCGATGAGGCCGAAGCGAGGGGTGAAGATTTTTTCGCCGAAGGCGTAGCGGCGGGCCTCGAGGAACGCGGGCGAGATGAGGTCCTCGATGGCGAGGACGGTGCCGTAGTCGATGACCCACGACTCGCCGCTCTGGATGCGGGCCTCGACGGTCCAGTGGGTCTGGCGTTCGCCGGGGTCGGCGCAGAGGGTGAGCACGAGTGGCTCGACGGGGAGCTCGCGGAGGCGGTAGTCGGGCGAGCGGAGGGCGAGGATGGCGTCGTCCTTGACGGTGGCGGCGCGGTTTTCCCAGGGGATGCCAAGGAAGTTGTTGTAGAAATCATGGAGGCCGCCGGTGCTGTCTTTTTTCTGGAGGAAGATGCGGGCGAGACTGCCCCAGGAAATCTGCGGGGAGTATAGCGCGCTGATGTGGGCTGAGATGTGGTCCGATGGGGCTTTGGGATTTCCTGCTATCCAATCCCCCCGGCGGACGAGGTCGGTCTGGATAGCTTGGCTCCACGGGGATTGGCAGGCGGTGCAGTGATAGACGGTGTCGCGCTCGACGCTTTGCAGGTCCCACATCCCTGCGAGGTCGCGGTGGTGCTCGGGCCATTTAAGTTGCTCGAAAACGAGCGGCTGCCAGTGGCCACAATCGGGACAAGTGAGATGGTAACGATGCTGGGAACCGGCGAGAAATTGCTGCCAGATCGCGCCTGATTCGACCGTGGGCGTGGAGGTGAGGCAGGCCTTCGAGACGCGGCGGTAGAAATTCAAGCGCGCCATGGCAAGCTCGAGGGCGGGGGCCTCGAGGGAGGAGTCGTCGGGCCATTTGTCTACCTCATCAGCGAAGAGGTAACGGATCGCACGCGACGCCAAATTCCCCTCGGAACAGGCCCCGACCAGTTTCAGCGTGCATGTGCTGAAGTGCATCTCGGTCTTGCGGAAATCGTCGTCGTTTGAAGGCAACAGGTGCTTGATCGCCTGGCAGGAGCGGAGGCGCGGATGGAGCTCGCGCTCAGACCACGACTTGGCGTTCTCGTTGGTGCTGGTCACATACAAGATCGGGCCGGGGTCCTCAGAGATGGCCCACATGAGGCAGTTCGCCAACCAGGTGGTGCCGCCGACCTGAGCGGACTTCACAAAAGTGAGCTGCCTTATTTTCGGATCCGAGAACCACAGGTGAAGCTGCCGGAGATATGGCGTGTAGTCGGCATCGTAGCGACCAGGGCGAGGCGAGAAGCGCTTGTCGAGAGTGACATTCTCCTGCGCCCACTCCAAAGCGGTCGGACGGCGACCGGGGTCCCAGATGCGGTCGAGCTGCTCTTGGAGCTCTTCAAGCAGAGAGGCCATCGAGTCTTATGTCTTTCGCCGCGCGCATGATCTCATCGGTCTCGGCGCGCACCTTTGAGGCGATGTCTTCGCCGACTTGCGGCAGCAGGGAGAGCAGCCGGTCGGGTAAATTCGTGACGGCAGCAGCGATCGCCGCCGAGTATTGGATAACGAGCTGGATGGCAACCTTGCGAGGCACCATGTCTCCAGACTCCCGCTGGATCGAGGGCGCGTCCTTTTCCAACCGGCGCAACGCCTCGGCATGCTGGAGCCACATGCGCCTGAGCGCCATCTCCGCATCCAAGTCGCCGGTGAGCTTAGCGAGTTCGGCCCGCTCCCGCAGGTCGGCCGTGGCCTCCTTCATCTTCCTCACCTGGTTGTCGAGTGCCAATTCCTCATCCGTCCACTCTCGTGCCGGTGCCAATGTAGCCTGAGCCGGTGCAGCCGCCCCCATCGGCACCATCCCGGCGACCGCCCGGTCAGCAAGAAATCCATTCCAGCGCGGATCTGCCGAGTCGCGCCACTTGCGCACGGCACGAGTTGTCACGCCGTGTTTCGCAGCACATGCCTTGATGAGGTCCGCTTGTTCCCTTCCGTGACGCATAGGTGTTTAC
>JBEAOJ010000271.1:0-11381 GCA_041164985.1 Verrucomicrobiota bacterium
CCTTGATGCCGGTCTCGAGCACCTGGGCCTTGGTGTCCTGGTCGACAAGCGGGGGCGCGTGACGGTGGATCGGGAGGGTCTTGTCGGCCTTGACGGGACCGCGCTCGTCGCAAGGTTCGCCGAGAACGTTGAAGATACGGCCAAGAACCCCCTCGCCCACCGGGACGGAGATGGGCTTGCCGAGGGAACGGACGGCCATCCCGCGCTTGAGACCCTCGGTGGAGGACATCGCGATCGCGCGGACCCAGTTTTCCCCGAGGTGCTGCTGGACTTCGAGGGTCACCTTGGCGGTCTTGCCGTCGACGGTGTAGTCGATCTCGAGGGCGTCGTAGATCTTGGGCAGCTTGCCCTCCTTGGTGTTGAACTCGGCATCGATGACCGGGCCGATGATTTGAACGATGGTGCCTGTGTTGCTCATGAGAGTGTGGTGGTTGGTTGGGGAAAGGGTTATGCCAGTGCCATCTGGGCGGTGGTGATTTCGAGGAGTTCGGTGGTGATGCTGGCCTGGCGGGCCTTGTTGTATTCGAGGGTCAGATCCTTCACGAGTCCCTTCGCGTTGTCCGTGGCGCTCTTCATGGCGACCATGCGTGCGCTCTGCTCGGAGGCCCGTGCATCGAGGATCATCTGGAAGACGGTGAAGTGGAAGTAGTAGGGCAACACCGCGTTGAGCACCTCGTCGGAGTCGGGCTCGAAGAGGAACTGTGCGCCCGCGGCCTTGTCGTCGTGGTCATGGCCGGCCGCCGCTTCCTTGGAAATCGGCAGGAGCGGGACAAGGACGGGCTTCTGGGTGAGCGTGTTGACGAACTTGGGATAGAGGACCGAGACACGGTCGGCTTCCCCGGAGAGGAACTTCTCGAGGCAGAACTTCGAGATCGCCTTGGTCTGCAGGAAGGAAGGACTGTCGGGAAGCGAGAAGTCCGCGATCATGTTGCGGCCGGTGCGGGCCAGGAACGAGGCTCCTTTCTTGCCGCATGCGACGAACTCGGTCGTGCCGACATCCAGAGTCGCCGCTTCGCGGAGAACATTGGTGTTGAGCGCGCCGCAGAGTCCCTTGTCCGAGGTGACGAGCAGCACCAGGGTCTTCTTCACCGAACGGGCTTCGAGCAGGGGGTGGGCCGACTCACTGACCAGGTCACGGAGCGAAACGAGGACACGGTTCAGGACCTCCGAGTAGGGATGACCCGCCAGCGCCGCCTGCTGCGCCTTTCGCATCTTGGAGGCGGCGACCATCTGCATCGCCTTGGTGATCTGGGCGGTGTTCTTGACCGACTTGATGCGTCGGCGGATGTCGCGGGTATTGGCCATGGGTTAGGGTTGGTCGGTTTCCCGTTCTTCTCCTGGGTTGCTTGATTCCTTAGCGGAAGATGACCTTGAACTCGTCGACCGCGGCCGTGAGATCCTTCTCGATCTCGGCATCGATCGCGCCCTTCGTGCGGATGCTTGTGAGAACGGCTTCCTTTCGGGTGTTCATGAACTGGGCAAGCTGGTTCTGGAAATCCTTCACACGATCGACGGCGATCGCGTCGAAGTAACCCTTCTGCATCGCCCAGAGGATGGCGACCTGAAGCTCGACGGCCTGGGGATTGTACTGCTGCTGCTTGAAGAGCTCGACGATGCGCTGTCCGCGGTCGAGCTGGGCCTTGGTACGGGCGTCCAGATCGCTTCCGAACTGGGCGAAGGCGGCGAGTTCGCGGAACTGGGCGAGATCGCCCTTGAGCTTACCGGCCACCTGCTTGGTCGCCTTGATCTGGGCGGCGGAACCGACGCGGGAAACCGAGAGACCCACCGAGATGGCGGGACGGATGCCTTGGTAGAAGAGATCGGTCTCAAGGTAGATCTGTCCGTCGGTGATCGAGATGACGTTAGTCGGGATGTAGGCCGAGACGTCGCCGGCCTGGGTCTCGATGATCGGCAGTGCGGTGAGCGATCCGTTGCCGGCCTTGGTGCTCAGACGTGCGGAACGCTCGAGAAGGCGGCTGTGGAGATAGAAGACGTCGCCAGGATAAGCCTCGCGACCGGAAGGACGCTTGAGGAGGAGGGAGACCTGGCGGTAGGCGACGGCGTGCTTGGAGAGATCGTCGAAGACGATCAGGGCGTCCATGCCGTTGTCCATGAACCACTCGCCCATGGCGGCACCGGCGAAGGGAGCGAGGTACTGGTTGGTGGCGCTGTCGGACGCTGGTGCGGAGACGATGATGGTGTCACGCAGGGCGTCGTTGGCCGAGAGGATGTCGACAACGCGCGCGATGTTGGCGTTCTTCTGTCCGACGGCAACGTAAATGCTGTAGACGGGACGGAACTTGGGATCACCGGAAGCCTCGCCGACTCGGTTGATCTTGGCCTGGTTGATGATCGTGTCGATGGCGATCGTGGTCTTGCCGGTGGCGCGGTCGCCGATGATCAGCTCACGCTGGCCGCGACCGATGGGAATCATGGCGTCGACCGACATGATGCCGGTGGAGAGAGGCTGGCTGACGCTCTGGCGCTTGATGATGCCGGGAGCAATCTTCTCGACGGGATAGAACTTCTTGGACTGGATCGGTCCCTTGCCGTCGATGGGCTGACCAAGAGCGTCGACAACGCGGCCGAGGAGCTCCTTGCCGACGGGAACCTCGAGGAGGCGGCCCGTGGCCTTCACCTCGTCACCCTCGGAGATGGAGGTGTAGTCGCCGAGCACGATCGCTCCCACCTCGGTCTCCTCAAGATTGAGCGCAAGGCCGTAGATGCCGCCGGGGAACTCGAGCATCTCGTTGAGCATGACGCCGCCGAGTCCCTCGATGCGGGCGACGCCGTCGCCGATCTCGCGGACGGTGCCGACATTCGATTTGGTGACGGTCGAGTTGGCGAGTCCGTCGATCTTCGCTTCAAGTTCTTGCAGGAGGTTGCTCATGGTGTGTGGGTGTTAAGAGGAAAGGTGGGTGAAGGTGAGGTGTTGGGTGGGAGGGTATCAGGAAGCCAGGGCGTTGAGTCGGGAGACCACGGTGGCGTCCCAGACCTCGCTGCCGAGACGGATGCGCGACCCGCCGATGAGCGAAGGGTCGACCTTGGTCTCGAGGGTGACGGTGCCACCGTCCCTCTTTTCAAGGGACTTGAGGATCGATGCGCGCGTCGAATCGTCGACGGGTGCCGCACTCTCGATCACGGCATGGTGCTTGGCCGACTCCAGGCGGATCAGGCGGGTGAATTCTTTGAGAATCTGGAGCGTATGACGGGGAGCCGACTTCACCAGCAGATCGGCGACCTTGAGGGCCTTCGATGTGTCGGGGCGACCCGAGGCATCGAGCGATGCGTCGAAAAGCTCGCGTGCCATCCGGCGTGCTTCCTTGGGGATCTGCATGGTGGAGGTATCGGTTGAAAACTAGGATGCGAGGTCCTTGGCGGCCTCTTCGCTGAGGCGCTTCTGATCCTCGGGCGAGAGAACCTTCCCGGCGACCTTGGCGGTGGTCTTGACCACCAGGGAAACCATCTCGCGCTTCACCTCGTCAACCATGCGGTTGCGCTCGGAAGTGATCTCGTGGCGTGCGCGCTTGACGATGGCGGCGGATTCCTTGACGGCTTTCTCCATCTCGCGCTGGGAGAAGGCCTCGTTGTTCTTGCGGGATTCCTCAAGCAGGATCTGGGCGTCGTCATTGGCCTTGCGAAGGACCTCCTGATAACGGAGTTCGGCCTCGGCCAACTGCTTCTTGATCTTTTCCGCATTGAGTTGCCCCTCCTCGATGCGCTTGCGGCGCTCCTCGAGAATCTTGAGCAGAGGAGCGAAGGCGTAGCGGCTGAGAACAAAATAGACGATGAGAAAGAGAACCAACTGGGCGATGAAGTGCGGCCAATCGACTCCGAACTGGGCTAGGATTCCTGATTTTTCTGGTGTCATCTGCTGGGTGATTCTCTTTGCGGTTTTTGGGAAATGCCCGGGGTGCCCTCCTTGGATCGGAAGGCACCCCCTGGCATGCGATTGATTCTTAGCGGCCTTGGAAGGCGAAGATCAGACCGAAGATCGCGATGGCCTCGGCCAGAGCGATGGTCAGAATGCCGATCATGAGCACCTTGGGGAGGGTTCCGGGGTTACGGCCGATCGCCTCGACCATGCGGGCTCCGATGAGGCCGATGCCGATGGCGGATCCTGCGCCGGCGACGCCAAGGGTGAAACTTCCGGTCACTCCGGCAGCGACGGCTTCAGCGATGATGGTGGGTAGCATGTGATGTGGGTATTTGGGTTGGTGTTGTTTTTCGGCCGTCGTCCACGTCCCGCATGGTCCCGACGGTCAAAAGTATTGAAAATTTCTATTTAGTGTTCCTCGTGGGAGGTCGAGAGCTGGAGGTAGACGAGGACCAAGAGAGTGAAGACCATGGCCTGCAAGAACCCGATGAGCAGTTCAAGGAAGTAAAAAGGGATCGGCACGATGCAACTGAGCACCGAGGTCAGCCACTGGGGGCAGTTGAAGAGGTGGCCGATGTTGATCATCGTGGCCAGCATGTTCTCCCCGGCGAAGATATTGCCGTAGAGTCGCAGGGAGAGGGAGACGGGGCGAACGAGGATGGAGACCACTTCAAGCACACCGACAAAGAGAAAAAGAGGGACAAGCAGGAAGAGGATCGGGCCGGTCATCCCCCCCTTCACGCCGAAGAGTTCCTTGAGGAAGGCGGTCGGCCCGGTCACCTGCATGGTCCAGTAGAACCAAAGCACCATGGAGACGAGCGCCATGGCGATCGTCATGTTCATGTCGGCCGTGCCGGGTCGGAGCAGCGGGATGAACTTGTCCGGTTCGTGATGAACCTCCGCACCGGGAGGCGGAACCAACCCTGTGATGCCGAGATGCTGGGGATCCCCTTCATGCCAACCGATCGAGCCAACGCCGGGAAGAAGGCCGAACCAATTCGAGATGAGGATGAAGATGAAAAGGGTGCCGAGCAGTCCGAAGGCTTTCTTCGCCATCTTGTCACCAAGGATTCCCTCGACCGCGCCGTAGAACCCCTCGACCACCGCCTCGAGAAAATTCTGACCGAAGCCGGGAATGACTTCGACCTTGCGGGTGCAGGAACGTACGATCCAGATGATGACGCCGAGCACGATCGCCGTGACCAGAATGGAGTTGGTATACCATGTCAGGAATGATTTGTGGAGGAACTCGGGCGTCTCGGCTGCAAGTTCCGCGCTGGCGATCAGGAAAGGGGCAAAAACCATGGGTGTCGTCTGGAAATCCTCGAAAATTGAAAGGGCGCTGATGAAAGTCCACAAAGACCGTGGTGGCAAGCGCTTTTTAAGAGCTTGTGAAATTTTTCACAAGCTCTCCTGACCCCACCCGCAAGTCCAATGCTCCGCGGTTTTGAAAACCATCAGGGAACCGAACAATGATCCACATCACGCCGATTCGTTTTTTTGCAACACTTCCTTGATTTTCGGTTCGGAACGGAACTCGTCGAAGACAGGATCCTTAAGCAGTTTCCTGAAAATGTTGGGACGATAAAATTCCCGGGCCCTCTCCAAAAAGAAAACCGCCTCGTTCACCCGCTTCTGCTGAAGGGCAATGCACGCGGCCACGAGCGCCTGCTCGCCGGACATCGAGGTGATGCCGGCCATGGAAGGAACTTCCTTGGAAGGTTCGCTCTGCAGACGAGTGAGCGCCTCCTTGGCCGAGAGATAGGACTCGTTGAGGGATGCATCGGATCGAAGCACGCCTTTGTGCAAAAGTTCCGCGGCACTCCGGTAGGAACCGTTGGAACGCAGGAGATCAGCCCACTGGTCGTACACGGCGGGATCGGCAGGACGAAGGGCGGCATAGTGACGGAATGCGGACTCGGCGACCGAAACCGGATCAGCCATCTTCTCGGATGCCGCACCGGTGGATCCCGATTTGCGGAATTCAACCATTGCAAGCAGAAGCCTCGATTCCACCTCCATTTCCATCTTTGAAAGGGATTGCCTCAGCGACTGTTCCGCTAGGCCATATTCCGCGGTCAGCAACGCGGCGTATCCGATGAGATAGTCGATGCCCGCGAGCGTGGGTTGGATTCTCTGGACTTTTTGGAAATTAATCAACGCTTTCCCGTAATTTTCCGCGGATATCGAACCAAACGCCTCGTCAAGCAACGCCTCAGAGTCTGAAGTCGGCACAACCTCCTCCAACACCGCGGCCGGTTTGTCCAATGCGGACTTCTCGGATCGCTGGTAAAAACGCGGTCCCACGACAAATCCGCCAAACCCAGCCGCGGCAATGCTTAGAACGAAACAAGTAATCAGAATCAACCGCTCTCTCCGTTGCCGGGCATCATGTCTTCCGCCACTACGCCTGCCGCGGGAGCCTCTCTTCCTCCCTCCGGCCAGGCCGAGGAGAGAACCGCTTCCACGATTAATCCGGCGGCGCCTGTAACGGAGCCCCTCAACTTGCCCGGGAATTCCGGCGAGGGAACGTCTATCATCGGGAGAATCTCCAATACCCTGCCCATCGTCGCTTGGTTTTTCTGTATCCATGGTCGATCGGCGGGTTGTGGTGCCAAGTTGCTGGGGTATCGGGCCCGAAGGGAATCGGATAATGCCGATAAGGCTAAAGATGACCGAAGGCGTGAGGTGCCGTCGATTTTTTTGTTTCCCGTTTGCTGAAGGGAATAACTCCTAGTAAGGATTATTGCTTACCAAGATTTCCCGTACAGCCGTCCTGCGGCCGTCGGCACCAACCAACAACCATCACACACTCTCCTTATCATGAGCTCCATCCCTAAAGTCTTTGTCGCAGATCCCGTCTCCACCCGCGGAGTCGAAGCACTCTCCGAGGGGGGCGTCGTCGAGGTGGTCGTCAAGACCGGCCTTAAGGAGGAGGAGCTGATCAAGATCATTCCCGAGTTCCACGGCCTCGTCGTCCGCAGCCAGACCAAGGTCACGCCAGCCGTCTTTGAAGCCGCCAAGAACCTCAAGGTCGTCGGACGAGCCGGCGTCGGCATCGACAACGTCGACGTGGAAGCCGCCACCAGGCACGGCGTGATCGTCATGAACGCTCCGGGCGGCAACACGATCTCCACCGCCGAGCATGCCTTCTCCCTGATGCTCGCAACCGCACGTTTCATACCGCAGGCCGACGCCAGCATGAAGGCCGGCAAGTGGGACCGCAAAAAGTTCGAGGGCGTCGAGCTTCATGGCAAGACCCTTGCCATCCTCGGCATGGGGCGCATCGGCACCGAGGTGGCGCGCCGTGCGATCGCCTTCGGCATGAAGGTCCTCGCCTACGATCCCTACATCTCCGCCAGCAAGGCCCGCTCCCTCCAGGTCGAGGTCGTCGAGAAGGTCGATGACATCCTCCCCCAGGCCGACTTCATCACCGTCCACATGCCGCTGACCGAAGAGACCCGTCACATGATCGGCCGGAAACAACTTCCCCTCCTCAAGAAGGGCGTGCGCATCGTCAACTGCGCACGCGGCGGACTCATCGACGAGGAAGTCCTTGCAGAGGGACTCAAGAGCGGTCAGATCGGCGGCGCGGCGCTCGACGTCTTCGAGGTCGAACCCCTCCCCGCCGAGTGGCCCCACCGGGATGTCCCCAACCTCGTCCTCACTCCTCACCTCGGCGCCTCCACCGCCGAGGCTCAGGAACTCGTAGGCATCGAGATCGCCGAGGCCGTGCGCGCCACCCTTTTGCAGGGTGAGATCCGCAACTCTGTCAACATGCCCAACATCGACGCCAAGACCATCTCCACGCTCGGCCCCTGGATCGAGCTTGGCGGCAAGCTTGGACTCTTCCTTGCGCAGATCGCGCCGAAGCGCGCCGAGAAACTCTCCATCCGCTACAGCGGCCGCCTCGTCGATCTCGACCTCACGGCGGTCACCCGTTCCCTGGTGACAGGGTTCCTGCGTCACAGCCACGGAAACGACGTCAACCCCGTCAACGCCCCAGCCATCCTCCGCAGCCATGGACTCGAAGTTGTCGAGACCCGCGAGAGCGAGGCCGGCGAGTTCACCGACCTCATCGAGGTCTCCATCACCCAGGATGGCGTCACCGCCTCGGTCGGCGGCACCCTCTACGGCTCCAAGCCCCGCATCGTCACGGTGAACGGCCGTTTCGTCGAGGGCATCCCCTCGGGTTCGATCCTGCTCCTCGAGAACAAGGACCGGCCCGGCATCGTCGGTCACCTCGGCACCATTCTCGGAGGCAGCAAGGTGAACATTGCCGGCATGTCACTCAGCCGCAACGAGGTCGGAGGTCAGGCTCTCACGCTGCTCAACCTCGACTCGGCGCCCGACGAGACGCTGCTGGCCAAGTTGACTTCCGACGCCGACATCTCCACGGCGAAGGTCATCCGCCTGTAGTCACCGGAGCCGATTCATGCCTGGGTCGAATGACTTGATTCTCGCCGGGGATCTCGGGGGAACCAATTTCCGTGTCGCCGTTTTTCGCGACGGCACGGAGTTGACCCGTCTCCATGAGGCGAAATTCCGAAGCGCGAAGCATTCCTCGCTGGAGGAGATGGTGCGCCTCTTTCTCGGAGGTATCACCCTCGATTCACCCCTGGAGGCCGCCTGTTTCGGAATTCCCGGCCCGAATGTTGGGGGGATCGTGATTCCGACCAACCTTGGATGGAAAATCGAAATCAACGCCCTGCCCGGCTTGCTCGGAGTCCCCAAGGTCGCGGTGCTGAATGATCTTGAGGCCACCGCCTACGGCCTTTCCGAACTCCGCCACACCGACCTTGCCCTGCTTCAGGCGGGATCGGGATCGCGTGCGGGAAACCAGTGCGTCATCGCCCCGGGAACGGGTCTCGGTGAAGCGGGTCTGTTCTGGGATGGAAAGCGGCATACCCCCTGGGCCTGCGAGGGAGGTCATGCCGACTTCGCCCCCACCGATGACCTGCAGCAGCACCTTCTTGACTTCCTGCACCGTGAGTTCGGTTGCGTCAGCTTCGAACGCGTTGTCTCGGGCACGGGAATTCCGAATATCTACCGCTTTCTCCGGGAGACCGGTCGCGGGATTGAACAGGATTCCGTGGCGCGTGAAATGCTCGGATCCGATCCCGCCAGCGTGATCAGTCGGCACGCCGCGGAGGGAACCTGCCCGCTCTGCAGTGCCACCATGGATCTCTTTGTACGCACCCTCGGGGCGGAGGCCGCCAACCTGGCCCTCAAGACCATGGCCACGGGCGGCGTTTTCATCGCAGGCGGAATTCCCCCCAAGATCCTCCCCTTCCTCCGCCGTCCCATCTTCCTCGAGAGCTTTCTCAACAAAGGAAGAATGAGGCCCCTGATGGAAACCATGCCCCTCAATATCGTCCTCAACGACGAGGCCGCCCTGCTGGGCTCCGCACGCCGCGCCTCAAGAATGCTGGAGGATGCCGGAAGCCAAAGAAAGGGGTAATACCCATCAGGAACGCCTGATTGAGGCGGCAAGCGTTCCCGCCATCTCCGAGATCGTTCGGGAGACGGGATTGTCGGGGGATGTCACGATCAATGGCGTACCGGCGTCGCCGGCAATCCTCAGTGCCGGATCAAGAGGAAGGGAACCGAGGAAAGGCACTCCGAGACGCGACGCCTCCCTCTCCCCTCCCCCGCTGCCGAAAATCTCATGCCTACGGCCCTCGGGATCGATGAAGCCGGACATGTTCTCGAGGATTCCCAGGATCGGAACATTCGTCTTCCCGAACATCGAGACCGCCTTGCGTGCATCGATGAGGGCCACCTCCTGAGGCGTGGTCACAATCACCGCGCCGGCCAGGGGAACGGTCTGGACTATCGTCAACTGGATGTCACCCGTGCCGGGGGGAAGATCAAGCAAAAGCACGTCCAGCCCCCCCCAGAGGACATTGCGGAGGAATTGCTGGGTATACCGTGTCACCATCGGCCCGCGCAGGACTGCGGGAGAATCATCCTCGAGAAGCAACCCCATCGACATCATGCGGAGGCCGTGGCGGATCACCGGCTCGATCCGACCCTCCTCGTCGGCATAGGGACGCTCCTTCGCACCGCACATCAGGGCGATGCTGGGGCCGTAGAGATCACAGTCGCACAGACCGACCCGCAATCCCCCGGCGGCAAGCGCCGCGGCAAGATTGACGGAGACCGTGGACTTGCCGACGCCCCCCTTGCCGCTGGCCACGGCGATCACATGGCGCACTCCGGTAATCGGAACCGGACCCTGGCCACCCGACTGAACTGGGGCCTGGACATCGACCAGGACTTTGACGGGGGGCATCCCGGCCTCGACGGCAAGGGCCTTCACCACACGGTCGCGAAGCTCCGAGGCGACTCCCGTGTCATTGGTCGCGATCACCAACTGGACGGTCACCTCCTCGGCGATCCGGATCTCGCGGACAACCCCGAAGGAGATGATGTCGCGTGAAAATCCGGGATAGGAAACCTTAGCCAGCAACGCGCTGACGCTCTCTTTGGTGGGAAGTGATGGCATGATGGTGTGTTTGTTAATTCTAGCAGTTTTTTCTCAAATGACTCGGAAGAATCCCGAGTTGCTCCCTGTATTTCGCAATGGTTCTCCTGGCGACCTTGAGCCCACGCTCCGCAAGCTCCTCCACGATCTCCTGATCACTGAGCGGCGAGTGTCGGGACTCGCCGTCGACCATCCCGCGTATCGCGGCCTTCACCGTCTCGTTGCTCACGGCGGAGCCGTCGGAATTCTGGAACCCCGGAGTGAAAAAGAACTTCATCTCGAAGAGGCCCTGCGGTGTCTCCATGTACTTTCCCGAGACGGCGCGGCTGACGGTCGTCACATGGACGCCCACCGCATCGGCGATCTGGGCCATGATCAGCGGCTTGAGAGAACCCGCCCCCTGCCGGAAAAACTCCTCCTGACGCGAGACGATCTGGTTGCCGATGGCCAGAAGGGTCTGCTGACGCTGCTCCAAGCTGCGCATGAAGAACCGCGCACCGCGGATCTTCTCCCTGAGATAGAGAAGCAACTCCTCGTTCTGGCCGCGTCCGGCCAGCAGCTCCTTGTATTCCTTGTTGATCCTGAGCCGTGGAAGCTCATCCTCGTTCAAGCGGACAAGGAAACCCTCCTCCCCTCCCTCCCCGTCCGGCTTCGGGACCACGATCAGATCGGGGATGACACCCTGCTCCTCGGATTCCGCAAAGGGACGCCCAGGGTTAGGCTCGAGCGTGGAGATCAGCCTCGCCGCAGCGGAGACATCGGAGAGGGGGACGCGCAACTCCCTCGCGATCTCCTCGTAGCGGTGCCTCGCCAACTGCTGCAGGTGATGACGGAGAATCCTTGCGGCAAGACCGTTCCCCTCACCGCGCCTGATCAACTGCAGAAGCAGGCAATCGGCAAGATCGCGGGCGCCGACACCGGCAGGCTCGAATCCGCGGATCTTTTCCAGCACACGTTGAAGCGCCGTTTCGGAGACTCCGGCGGACAGGGCAAGTTCCTCAAGAGGCGATCTCAGAT
>JBEAOJ010000272.1:0-8882 GCA_041164985.1 Verrucomicrobiota bacterium
CAAATCAGCGACTGGCGAACACATAGCCGTGGGAACGGCTTGGGTAGACTGAACGAAAGTTCAGCCCGCAAGGGTGAGCCGAGCAGGAGCGAGCGAATCAAAGCTGATAGGACTGCGAAGCGGCCCCAATCGGGGCGAGTGGCTTGGGAAAGCCCGAGTTCAAATGCGAAGCAACGGCCGGGCTAGCCAAGGGTATGAACGTGATGTTTACAACCGAGTGTTTATTTTTTGAGAACGACCTGTGGCTGATTTTCAGATTATCCGATCCAGCAGGCATGGGCTTTGCAATGAAAAGCCGTTTGCCTATGGGATCATCTTTGCAAGCTCACTTGCAAGAGGGAGACCAAGGCCAACCGTACCGAAGTTCTGCCTGGCAGAAGTTGCTGCCGTGCCTTTCTTTCAATCTCCTTCATCCCATTCATCCCTGTGCATTAATCCTTTCTCTGCGGCTCCGCACCCTTGTGGGAATTACACAACAGAGCTCCTTTTTATTAACGATCTATAAGGTCGCTTTACATTCAAAATATTGATGAATTTTCTCGCGGGAAGAACAACTTCTGATAAAATTTCCAATTCTACTTATTAAACAGCTTCAAGGCACTACCAGTTCCACAACAACACGACGCATAAAACCGTTTTCCACCGATCATTTTAGTCGTTTTTTACCATCACGAAAACACATTCACACCACACCTTCATCAACACACCCATGAGCACCGACAACACCGCTTCCAAGCCCCTCGCCGCCAACGAGGGAATGAAGATCAACTCGCGCCATCTCCGCGGAAACATCGCCGCCGATCTGGCCGACACCTCCTCGGGAAACATCTCCGAGGAGAGCAACCAGCTCTCCAAGTTCCACGGACTCTACATGCAGGATGACCGCGACCTGCGCAATGCCCTCAAGAAGGAAGGAAAGGAAAAGGCCTTCGCCTTCATGCTCCGTGTCCGCCTCCCGGGAGGAAAGGCAACCTCCAAGCAGTGGCTTGTCCTCGACAAGCTGGCCGACGAGATCGCCTCCCCCTCCCTCCGCCTCACCACGCGCCAGACCTTCCAGTTCCATGGCGTGCTCAAGGGAAACGTGAAGAAACTCGTGAAGGGAATGCACCAGGTCCTGCTCGATTCCATCGCCGCCTGCGGCGACGTGAACCGCAACGTGATGGCACCGCCCAACCCCGAACGCGATCCCGTCCAGCAGGAGGTCTACAATCACGCCGTGGCTTGGAGCGAGTTCGCCCTGCCCAAGTCCCGCGCCTACCACGAGATCTACCTCGACGAGGAACTGGTCGCCGGAGGCGAGCCCGAAACCGAACCGATGTACGGGGATACCTACCTTCCACGGAAGTTCAAGACCGGCTTCGCCATCCCTCCATCCAACGATGTCGATGTCTTCTCCCAGGATCTCGGTTTCATCGCGATCGCGGAGAACGGCAAGCTCCAGGGCTACAATGTCACGGTGGGCGGCGGACTCGGCATGAGCCATGGAAATGCGGAGACCTTCCCCCGCCTGGCCGACGTGCTCGGCTTCATTCCCGCGGACAAGGTGAACGCTGTCGGAGAGGCCGTCCTCACCACGCAACGTGACTTCGGCGACCGGACCAACCGCAAGCACGCCCGACTGAAGTACACCATCCAGGACCGCGGCATCGATTGGTTCCGCGGCGAGGTGGAGAAGCGCACGGGGCTGAAGTTCGAGCCTGCCCGTCCCTACACCTTCACCACCATCGAGGATCCCCACGGTTGGCACGAGTGCGCTGAAGGCACTTGGTTCTACGGGCTCCACATCCTGAGCGGACGCATCAAGGATGTGGAGGGATGGCCGATGAAGACCGCCCTCCGCGAGATCGCCCGGATCCACGAGGGGGACTTCCGCCTGACCCCTTCGCAGAACCTCACCATCTCCGGCGTCAGCGCCGCCAAGAAGGCCGAGATCAATGCCATTCTCGAGAAACACGGCCTCTCGCACGAGAACAACCGCTCATCCCTGCGCCTCAACGCCCTCTCCTGCGTGGCACTCCCCACGTGCGGCCTCGCGCTGGCGGAGAGCGAGCGGGCGCTTCCTGAAATCCTTCAGAAGTTCGAGACCGTCCTTGACGAGGCCGGACTCCGCGAGGATGCCATCAGCCTGCGCATCACCGGATGCCCCAACGGGTGCGCCCGTCCCTACCTGGCCGAGATCGGCTTCGTCGGAAAGGCCCCGGGCAAGTACGCCCTCTACCTCGGCGCCAAGTACAACGGAACCAGACTGAACCGCCTCTTCTCGCCCAGCATCACCATCGACGACGCGGTGAGCACGCTTGCCCCGATCATCAAGCGCTACGCCAAGGAGCGCCGCGATGACGAAGGTTTCGGTGATTTCTGCGATCGTGAGATCCTCCCCGCGGACGCCACCTTCCACAGCGTCGGGACCCAGGCAGCCTGAGCCGATCGATTTCCAGCCGTGCCAGCATCCCAAGAGCAGATCGCATCATGGAACGCGGAACTCCGCGGCAAATCGCCGCTGGAGATCACGCGCTGGGCGGTGGCCCATGCCCGCGATACGGGAGGACGGGCCGTCGTCTCCACGAACTTCCGCCCCTACGAGGCGGTTGTCCTTCACCTTGCCACGCAGGCACAGGCCGACATTCCCGTCCTGTGGGTGGACCACGGTTACAACCGCCCGGCCACTTACAGGCACGCGGAGGAAGTGAAAAAACTCCTTGGTCTTCATCTCAAGGCATACCTTCCGAAAATCACACCCGCTCACCGCGATGCGATCGATGGTCCGATCCCGACGCCCGAAGATGAGGAAGGGCTGAAGAAATTCAGCGCCCTCATGAAGCTGGAACCCTTCCAGCGCGGCATGAGGGAACTGGCTCCCACGATCTGGATCACCGCCCTGCGCAAGGTGCAGAACCCCAACCGCGCGGAACTCGACATCGTCTCCGCGGACGCCAACTTCGGCTCCCTCAAGATCAGCCCCGTCTTTTACTTCTCCGACGCGGAGATGGAAGCCTACCTCGTGGAGCACAAACTGCCCAACGAGTGGGACTACTTCGACCCGGCCAAAGCCGACGAGAAACGCGAATGCGGACTGCATGCGAGTTGGGGAGGTTCGGCGATCGGGAATGGGCAATAGGTGATGGGGCAATCACATGAGCGAACCATTTGAAAAACCCGAAAGCTTGGAAATCCGCGCGCGTTCAGAGCAACGGTTCCCCACTGCCCGGTCCCTATAACCCGTTACCCAGCACCTATTCCTTACCTCATGAAAAGCTATCACCTCGATCACTTGGACTATCTCGAAACGGAGGCGATCCACATCATGCGTGAGGTCGCCTCGGAGTTCGAGCGCCCCGCCATTCTTTTCTCCGGCGGCAAGGACTCGATCTGCCTGCTACGCCTGGCCGAGAAGGCGTTCCGCCCTTCGGACATTCCGATGCCTTTCCTCAACGTGGCGACCGGCCACGAGTTTCCGGAACTCATCGAGTTCCGCGATCGTCGCGCCAAGGAACTCCATGCCAAGCTCATCGTCCGCACGGTCGACGAGGCCCTTGAGAAAGGAACCGCGGTTCAGGCTCCCGGCCAGGTCAGCCGCAACCAACTCCAGATCCCCGTCCTTCTGGGAGCCATCGAGGAGTTCCGCTTCGATTGCTGCATCGGCGGAGCCCGCCGCGACGAGGAGAAGGCCCGGGCCAAGGAGCGCTTCTTCAGCTTCCGCGACAGCTTCGGTCAGTGGGATCCCAAGAACCAGCGTCCGGAGATCTGGAACCTCTACAACGGCCGGCTCAATCCCGGCGAAAACATGCGCGTCTTCCCCCTCTCCAACTGGACCGAGATGGATGTCTGGGAATACATCAAGCGCGAGAAACTCGAGGTACCCTCGATCTACTTCAGCCACAGGCGACGCTGCGTCCGCCGAGGAGGCCAGTGGGTCCCCGACACCGACCTCATGCCGGCAAAGGCCAACGAGGAAGTGAAGGAGATGATCGTCCGCGTCCGGACCATCGGCGACATCATCAGCACCGGATGCGTCGAATCACCCGCCGCCAACTGCGACGACATCATCGCCGAGATCGCCGCCGCCCGCGTCACCGAGCGCGGCTCCCGAGCCGACGACCGCGTCTCCGAGGCGGCCATGGAGGATCGGAAGAAAGCAGGGTACTTCTAGCAGCTAGGAGTTGGAAGCTGGAAGCCAGGATGAAAACCTTCGAGGAACTTGAAGCTTGGAAAGAAGCAAAGACTCTTGCGGTGGCCGTTTATCGGATCTCCCGGGAAAAACCTCTCTCCTCCGATTTCAGCCTCCGCGACCAGATTCAGCGCTCAGCCGTTTCTATCATGTCCAACATCGCCGAGGGGTTCGAGCGCCTGCACAAACTGGAAAAGAAACAATTCTACAACATTGCCCGCTCTTCTTGCGGGGAACTCCGCTCCCAAATTCACCTTCTCAAGGATATCGGTTTCATTTCTTCCAAAACCCATTCCGAACTGACGGAACATTCCAACCTCACAGGAAGACTCACCAGCGGCCTGCTTCGCTCCCTTGATAGAAACTGACCCCCCCCCATCTCCCAACTTCCCACTTTAAGCTCCAATTCTCACATGCCAACTCCCAGCTCCCAGCTCCCAGCTCCCAAAATCCATCCCGTCGACCTTCTCCGATTCAATACCTGCGGATCCGTCGATGACGGCAAATCCACCCTGATCGGACGCCTCCTCTACGACTCCAAGTCACTCATGGAGGATCAGATCGAGGCGCTTGAGCGCTCCGCCGACATTACCGGAGGAGGCCAGATCAACCTCGCCAACCTGACCGACGGGCTCCGTGCGGAGCGGGAGCAGGGGATCACCATCGACGTGGCCTACCGCTATTTCGCCACCCCTCACCGGAAGTTCATCATCGCCGACACCCCGGGCCACGTTCAGTACACGAGGAACATGGTGACCGGTGCCTCGACGGCCAACCTCTCGATCATCCTGGTCGATGCGCGCCAGGGAGTCATCGAGCAGAGCCGCCGTCATTCCATCATCGCCTCCCTGCTCCGCATCCCTCACCTCGTCGTTGCCATCAACAAGATGGATCTGGTCGACTGGAGCGAGGAACGCTTCCTTCAGATCAAGGAACAGTTCGACGAGTTCCTCCCGCGTCTCGACATCAAGGACGTGCAGTTCATCCCCGTGAGCGCCCTGAACGGCGACAACATCGTCAGCCACTCGACGAACACCCCCTGGTATAACGGCCCCACGCTGCTCGGGCATCTGGAGACCGTCCACATCGCCAGCGACTGGAACCTCTCCAATTTCCGGATGCCGGTCCAGTGGGTGAACCGCCCCAACAACCCCACCGATCACGCGCTCCACGACTTCCGCGGCCTGAGCGGACAGATCTCGGGGGGCATCGTGAAGGTCGGGCAGAAGGTGACCGTACTGCCAAGCGGCTTCAGCTCCACGGTGAAGCAGATCTGGACACTCGACGGTCCGCTCGAGGAGGCCTTCAGCCCGCAGTCGGTGACCCTGGTCCTGGAGCACGATCTCGACATCAGCCGCGGCGACGTGATCGTCGATTCGGAGGATCTTCCGGGGGCATCCTCGGAACTTCACGCCAAGATCTGCTGGATGAATCCCCGCCCCCTCACCCCGGGCAAGCAGTATCTCCTCAAGCAAACCACGCAGACCGTGAAGGCGGCCGTCACCTCCATCGACCACCGGATCAATATCTCCACCCTCGGCAAGGAGGATGGCATCGCCGAACTCGCCATGAACGACCTCGGCGAGATCCGCCTGAGGACAGCCAAGCCGCTCATCTACGATGGATACGCGAGCAATCGCCTCACCGGATCCTTCATTCTGATCGAACACGGCACCAACGCCACGGTGGCGGCCGGAATGCTCCTTCCCCCGACCGAGATCGCCCGTCCCGAGTACAAGGACTTTGCGATCTAACCGTTAAATCCACACCTCATGCACTTGGTAAAAGGCTGGTAAGCCTGAACAAAGTGGAACCCGTAGCGAATGTTAGCGATTCAAGACTACTTTCCGATCAGTAGATTGTGTCAATTGCTCCGCTCAACTTCATAGTTCGGGCTAAATTCTCCTGATCACGGTGTCATGGAGAAACTTGGCGTCGTCGTGACCGGGATAATCGAGGGTGTAGTGAAGGCCACGGCTCTCCTTCCTGCTGATGGCGCAGTCGACGATGAGTGAGGCGGTGGTGGCGAGGTTGCGGAGCTCAAGAAGGTCTGCGGTGATCTTGAAGTTCCAGTAGAATTCCTGGATCTCGGTCTGGAGATTGCGGAGCCGCGTGGCCGCGCGCTGGAGCCGCTTGTCGGTGCGGACGATGCCGACGTAATCCCACATGAGTCGCCTAATCTCGTCCCAGTTGTGGTAGATGACGACCATTTCGTCCACATCGCTGACCTTGCCCGGACGCCACTCGGGAAGCACGATCTCGGTCGCCTGACGGTGATGGTTCCGGCTAGCTTTGGCCTCGGCCCGATGGGCCATGACCAGCGCCTCGAGAAGGGAGTTGCTGGCAAGCCGGTTGGCTCCGTGGAGCCCGGTGCAGGCGGCCTCACCCACGGCATAAAGTCCCCGCAGGCTGGTTTCGCCGTTGAGGTCGGTCTTCACGCCGCCGCACTGGTAATGGGCCGCGGGAACAACGGGAATCGGCTGCCGGGTGATGTCGATCCCAAGCCCGAGGCAGGTCTCGTGAATGGTCGGGAATCGCTCCCTGATGAACTCCGCCGGCTTGTGCGAGATATCGAGGAAAACGCATGGCTTGCCGCTGCGCTTCATCTCGGCATCGATCGCGCGCGCCACGATGTCGCGGGGGGCCAACTCGAGGCGTGGGTCGTACTTCTCCATGAAGCGGCGCCCCTGGCCATCGGTGAGGATTCCTCCCTCGCCGCGCACCGCTTCAGTGATGAGGAAGGACTTGGCCTTGGGATGATAGAGGCATGTCGGATGGAACTGCATGAACTCCATATTCGCGATGGCCGCTCCGGCACGCCATGCCATCGCCACGCCGTCGCCGGTGGCGATGTCGGGATTGGTGGTATAGAGGTAGACCCGCCCGCATCCACCCGTGGCCAGAATGGTGACGTCGGTGCGAAGGGTCTCGACCTCTCCCGTGGCCTCGTTGAGGACGTAAAGACCGACGCAGGAGTCCTCCATGGCGTAGCCGAGCTTCCCGGTGGTGATGAGATCGACGGCCATGTGATTCTCCAGCACGGTGATGTTCGGATGGGCGGCCACGGCTTCCAGCAGCGTCCGCTCGATCTCGAATCCCGTGGCATCCTTGGCATGCAGGATGCGGCGCTTGGAATGCCCTCCCTCGCGGCCGAGGTCCGGTTCCTTGATTCCCCCCGGTGTCGTGCGTTCGTCGAAATGCACGCCGAGGGAGACAAGTTCGGCAATCCGCTCAGGCCCCTCGCCAACCACGCTCCGCACAACCTCCTCGTTGCAGAGCCCATCCCCGGCGATGACCGTGTCGCGGACATGGAGGGCGACGGAATCCTCGCTGCTCGTGACGCAGGCGATGCCACCCTGGGCCCAGGCCGTGTTGGAATCGGCGCGCGATTTCTTTGTGACGATGGCGACGGATCCCTTTCCGGCGGCTTTCAGCGCATAGGTCAGGCCCGCAATTCCGCTGCCGACAACGACGTGATCAAAGGTTTTCATCAGATGGAAAGGTTATCGATCAGACGGACGGATCCCAGACGGACGGCCGCAAAGATTCGGGCACCGGTCCCGGGCTCGGCCGCTTTCAAGGATCCGAGCGTTTGCCCGTCGAGAATCTCGGCGTAATCGACAACGGCACCGGGAATGGCCGAGAGTTCCTTCATCAATCCGCCCCGAAGCCTCGCGACGCGGTGTTCTCCCGCCTCCGCCTCCATGGCCGTGGCGATCAGCGCCTGATGAATCCTCGGAGCGACCCGCCTTGCCTCGGGCGTGAGCAGGCGGTTGCGGGAACTCAGTGCGAGGCCATCCTCCTCCCTGACCGTCGGGTGAGAGATGATATTCACCGGCATCGCGAGATCGCGGACCATCCTCCGGATCACGGCCAACTGCTGCCAATCCTTCTCCCCGAAAACAGCGATGTCGGGTTGGACGATATTGAAGAGCATCGTCACCACCGTGCAGACGCCGTCGAAGTGCCCCGGACGCGACGCCCCGCAGAGTCCCGTGGCAAGGGACGACTCCCTCACCTTCACCGATGCATCGGCGGCATACATCTCTGCGGGGGTGGGGTGAAAGAGAAGATCCGCCCCTTCCTTCCTGCAGATCATCCGGTCGCAGGCAAAGGGCCGGGGGTATTTCGCGAGATCTTCCTTCGGTCCGAACTGGGTCGGGTTCACGAAGATGGAAACCACGACACGCCCCTTGGCACCGGCCAACTTCCGGGCTTTGCGGATCAATGCCGCATGCCCCTCGTGAAGCGCCCCCATGGTGGGGACAAAGACAACCGGAGAGGGCGCCGTGCGCCGCCATGACCGGACGACTCCGATCCGGGCCGCCGTCTTCACCGGGTTATTTGGCCGGAGCGGAAGGTGTCACGGGCGATGTAGCCGGTGAGGGTGCCTTCATCAACTGCTTCTGGATGGCGGTGGGACCGGCGGTCACCTTCACCTGCAGGACCGAGATCAGCAGGGTCAGCGCGAAGAAGAGCCCTCCGAGCCAGACGGTGAACTTGGTGAGCACGGTGGTGGTCTGGGCACCGAAGAGGTTGTCCGTGAGTCCGCCACCGAAGGCGGCTCCGAGCCCCTCGCTCTTGGGGCGCTGCATGAGGATCGTGAGGATCATCAGCAGGCAGATGATCACGAGCAGGGTAATGAGGATAGGCATCAGGAGCCACATAAGGCGTCCACTACAAACGGAAGGAGGAAATCTGTAAAGAGGGAACC
>JBEAOJ010000273.1:0-3016 GCA_041164985.1 Verrucomicrobiota bacterium
CAGGGCTTCATCCACGAAGTCGTGCTGGAACGCCACCTCAAGGATCATCCCAATCCCAAGGCCGTCGAATACTACCTCTGCGGCCCACCGATGATGGTCAAGGCCTGCACCAAGATGCTCGCCGACCTCGGCGTTCCCGCCAACCAGATCGCCTACGACGAGTTCTAGGGAAACGCTGATTAAATCCCATGAAGGCCGCTGAAGAGCATTTGCTGATTTTTGAAGGCGCGAGTGCTGGGCGATACCCGCAGCGGTCTCGCCGGAGCGAGCAACGCCACAAAAATCGACAAATGGCTTCAGCCCTGCGGGTTGCGGAGATAACCGGCCGGGGGCTGCGTTGGCTTGGCACTTACAGCCCGCTTAGGGGATGCTCGTGCCAAGCCGCCTTGCCCGCGGTCATTTCTTTCCGCAACGGCCTCTATGCGATTAAATCAGCGCTTCCCTAGGGAACCGCTCCTGCCCTGTCATTCGCCGGTCCATTCCAAGACACGCATGCAATACGCTGATTTTTCCACCCTCAAGGAACCAGTCTCACGCATAGGATTCGGGGCTTTCGGCCTCGGAGGTGTCTTCGGGGCCTTCGACAAGAACGAAGCCATCGGCGCCATGCACGACTGTTGGGAACGGGGCGTCAACTTTCTGGACACCGCCCGCCTCTACGGTGACTCGGAGGCCATCGTCGCGGAGGCGCTTCGTTCGTGGAAGGGCAGACCCCCCTTCATCGCCACCAAAGCCAGGACCATCGGCCCGCTCGCCCAGTGGGCCATCCCTCACGCCGTGGAGGACTGCTTCCCGAAAGGGCATATCACGCAGGAAGCCGAGACCTCGCTCCGCACACTCGGCGTGGATGCCATCGACCTCTTCCAGATGCACCTTTACTGGCCCAACTGGGGTGTCGGGGGGTACTGGCTGGACGAACTCAACGCCCTGCAGGCCTCCGGAAAAGTCCGCGCCATCGGGGTCTCCCTTCCCGACCAACGCCACGACATAGCCCTTCCCCTTGTCCTGAGCGGACGCATCCAAAGCGTGCAGACCGTCTTCAATATCTTCGACCCGACCCCCCTTGACTGCCTGATCCCGATCTGCCGCAGCCAGGGTGTCGCCGTCATTGCCCGCTGCGTTCTCGACGAGGGAGGGCTGACCGGATCGTTGTCCATGGGATCGACCTTCTCCGAAGGGGATTACCGGGCCAAATATTTCGACTGCGGCCCCCGCGATGCCTACATCGCCCGTGTCGAGGCGCTCAAAGGGTTCATTCCCCGGCATGCATCCAGCCTCGCCGCCCTGGCCCTCAAGTTCGTTCTTCACGATCCCGGAGTGACGACCGCCATTTCATCGATGCACATCAGGAAGTTTGCCCACGAGAACATCCTGGCGGCGGACGAGCCGCCCCTTGACCCGGAGGTCTTCGAGGAACTGAGGCGCCACCACCGGTGGATTCGCAACTTTTACGGACCCAAGGTTCTTTGATCCGATGGATCGCCTGGCAACGGTACAATGGTCGGAACTGCTTCCCGATGAGTTTCATCGTCGGATCGGGGAACTCCCCGTTGTCTACCTCCCGGTGGGTCTCTGCGAACCCCACGGCCATGTCGCGGCGCTTGGTCTCGACCTGCTCAAAGCGGAGCACTACTGCGAGGAGGCGGCAAGGCGCTTCGGCGGCATCGTGGCTCCCTCCCAAGGCTATCATATCCATGAATGCGGCTTTCACGCCCCCTGGCTCGAGGAGGTCCTCGGCGAGGAAAATCCCCTGATGGCCGCGATCCCCCCCGATCTCATGGCCCGGCTCTTCCTCTATCAGCTGCGCGCCTTTGCCAACACCGGATTCGGTGCCGTGATCACCGTAAGCGGTCATTCCGGGGGGAGTCAGGAGGATCTTCGCAGGGTTGGCCGGGCTTTCGGCGTCAGAACCGGCGTCACCGTGATGGTGAAAAGCGATCCCGAGTTGGTGGAAGGACTTTTTCAGGGCGATCATGCCGGCCGCTACGAACTCTCCCAACTCATGGCAATCCGACCCGACCTCGTCGATCTCTCACGGCTCGGTCGCCGGGATGATCCGGGATCGGGAGGGCGCATGGCATTGGGGGATGATGCCGCCGATACCGACCCGGAACATGGCCGGGCCATCAACGAGGCGATCATCGCTTCCATCGGCCGTCAGGTGGAGGAACTCCGCCCTGATCTGGCCCGGTGGACCCCGGGGCCATTGATCACGTTTTCAGACACCGAAAAGATCTGGCGGGAGATCCTCGCCAAGGGAGGTGACTGGAAATCGGCTCAACCATGGCCGGGACAGCCACCGGTTTCTCCTGATTCCCGTTGGAAACCGGAGGAACATCTCCCCCTCACCCTTTCATGAGCACCCAGCCCTCCGTCACCCGCTCACCCTTCGGCCGACTCCCGGACGGCCGTTCCGTCGAACGCTTCACCCTGGCGAATGGCAAGGGACTCGAATGCGACATCATCAATTACGGGGGCATCGTCACCGCCCTCCGCGTCCCTGTCCGCGATGGAAAAACCATCGATGTGGTGCTGGGGTTCGACCGGTTGGAGGATTACCTGGGCCCTCACCCCTGCTTCGGCACCTTGGTCGGCCGGGTGGCCGGGCGAATCAGCGGCGGAAAATTCACCCTCGACGGCAAGGAGTATCCCCTGGCCCTCAACGATGCACCCAACCACCTGCATGGCGGACCGCAGGGATTCGACAAGCGGCTCTGGAATGCCGAACCACTGGTTCCCTCGGACGACGAGGCAGCCCTGCAACTCACCTACCTGAGCCCCGATGGTGAGGAAGGATACCCCGGCAACCTCCGCGTGGAGGTCACCTATGCCTTGACCGTCCGGAACGAACTCGCGATCCGCTACGGCGCGGAAACCGACCAACCCACCCCGCTAAGCCTCACCAACCACTCCTACTTCAACCTCGCCGGCGAGGGGAGCGGCGACATCCTCGGCCAGACGCTTCAGGTTTTCTCCGACGAGATCTCCGCCACCGACGATGCCATGACACTGCTTG
>JBEAOJ010000274.1:0-9967 GCA_041164985.1 Verrucomicrobiota bacterium
TTGCTGATGCCGCGTTCCTCCATGGTGACGCCGTAGAGGGAGTCGGCGCGGGACATGGTGCGCTTGTTGTGCGTGATGACCATGAACTGGCTCTGGCCGATGAAGCGGTCGAGCAGCTTGATGAAGCGGCCGATGTTGCTCTCGTCGAGCGGCGCGTCCATTTCGTCGAGCACGCAGAAGGGGGAGGGCTTTACCATGTAGATGGCGAAGAGGAGGGCCACCGCCGTCATGGTGCGCTCGCCGCCGGAGAGGAGCGAGATGCTCTGGAGCTTCTTGCCGGGAGGCTGGGCGATGATCTCGATGCCGCTCTCGAGCGGGTCGCTCTCGTCCATGAGGATGAGGTTGGCCTTACCGCCCGCGAAGAGCTGGGTGAACATCTCCTGGAAGTTCACGCGGATCTTCTCGAAGGTCTCCGAGAAGAGTTCCTTGGTGGTCTTGTTGATGCGGGCGATCGCTTCGAGGAGTTCGGCCTTGCCGTTGACGAGGTCGGTGTTCTGCTGTTCGAGGAACTTGTAACGCTCCTCGAGTTCGTCGAACTCCTGGATGGCGTCGAGGTTGACGGGGCCCATGGAGTCGACCCGCTCGGTCAGTTCGGCCACGACCAGTTCGATCCTCTGCCACGGGATCTCGGCCGGGATGGGGCCGCTCAGCGCAGCCTCCACCTTCTCGATGGCTTCCACGGAGACTTCCTCGGGGTTTTCGTTGGAGGGAACGGATCCCTCGCCTTCCGTCGAAGCCTCGGGCAAAGCGGCCCGGCGTTCCTTCTCGTTCCGGGTGGCGACGGCCTTGAGCAGGGCGTAGCGGTCGGGCTCGAAGCCCTCCAGGTCGAGCTGATAGCGGCGTGAGACGTGGTCGCGGATCGCCTCGGCGCGGAGCTTCAGCTCGGCCAGACGCACCTCGTTCTTGGAGCGGTTGTCCTGAAGGTCCGAGAGGTTCTTGCGGGCCCCGCGCAGGGCAATCTCGAGGGCCTCGACCCCGGCCTGGAGTTCGTTGCGGCGCACGCCGAGTTCCAGGACGCGGGCCTCGGCCTCGGTGCTCTCCTGCTTCCAGCCCTGGACGCTCTCGGCCAGGCCGGTCGACTCGGATTCAAGTGAGCGGATGCGCTCCTCCTGGGTGGCGATGTCGCGCTCGCGTGCGGAGATGGTCTCGGCAAGTTCGCGGATGCGGGCCTCCATCGGGGCGCGCTGGCTGGCTAATGACTGCTGGCGCTGGCGCTCGGTGGCCACGCGCAGGCGCGCCTCGGCGAGGTCGCTGGCCGCCTCGGTCTCGGCGTCGCGCAGGAGGGCGATCCTCGAGGAGGCCGCGGTGCGCTCCTCCCGGGCGGTCGCAAGTTCCAGGGTGGCGCCCTCGAGCTGTTGCTGGCGCTCGGCGATCTGGGACTCGAGCTGGCCGATGTGTTCCTGAAGGGACGAGATTTCGCCGTCGAGCGACTCATGGCGGTGGCGCGCGTTCTCGAGTTCGCGGGTGGCGAGGAGGTTGTCGGCCTGGGCGGCGGCGAGGAGTCCCTGGGTGTTGCCGAGATGTTCGCGCGCTTCGCGGAGTCTGTTCACGGCGGCCTCGAGCGAGGCGAGGGCTCCTTCGCGGACCAGGGAGAGATGGGCCACCTGCTCGCGCAGTCCCGTCACCTCGCGCTCGAGCGTGGTGATCTGGGAGCGGCGCATCAGGGCGGATCCGGTGGCCTCGCCGGTGGCTCCGCCGTGGGCGACGCCGTCGCGTCCGAGGAACTCGCCGGTGCGGGCGGCAAAGGCGAGGCCGGGATTGGCTTTCTTGAGGCGGAAGGCGGTCTCGAGATCGGGAACGATCGCCACTCCCTCGAGGAGGCGGGCGATGAGTCCGTGGGCGGAGCCCGCCGCGCGGACGACGTCGGTGGCCCAACAGATCGCTCCTTCGGGAAGCATGCCGGTCTGCTGTGCCGCGACCGGAAGCAGGTCGCTGGCCAGGACCGAGGCGCGGCCTTGGGCGGCCTCGCGCAGGGTCTGGAGGGCGGCCTCGGCCATGCCCGCGTCGGCGAAGACAATGGCGCGGCTTGCCGCCCCGAGGGCTGCCTCGACGGCGGGGATCTCCGTGGCTGGTATCTCGACCAGCGAGGCGAGTGTGCCGAGGATCCCGGCCTGGAAGAATTCGGGCCGGTCGAGTCCGCGCAGGATGGCTTGGGCTCCCTCGCCGAGCCCTTCTCCCTCGCGCTCGAGTTGGAGAAGGATCTCAAGGCGGTGTTCCCGCTCGGAGAGCTGCTTCACGGAGGAGTTCCATTCGGTCTCGGCCGACTGGCGGGCGATCTGCGCCTCGTCGTGGGCCTGCTGGGAGGCGATCAGCTCCTGCTCGGCGGCATCCAGCGCCTGGCGGGTGGAGGTCTGCGCGGCCGTTGTCTGCTCGGCGCGGGTGGCCGCGGTCGTGACGGCCAGGCCGGCCACGGAGACCTGTTCCTGAAGCTGGAGGGCGCGGGCACGCTCGGCGTCGCGGCGGGCTCCGGCGGTCGAGAGTTCGCCGCGGACGTCGGTGAGGCGGTTCTCCAGTTCGTGCAGGCGGCCGGTCAGCGCCTCGGTCGACTGCTCGGCGGTGATGCGCTCGCGCTGGGCCTCGGAGACGCGTGCGGTGGCGGCTGCCAAGGATTCCTCTTCGGCGCGGAGCACCTCGAGAAGCGAGGTGAGCTGGGCGTCCGCCTGCTCGATCTCGCTCTCCTGCTCGCGGATGCGGAGGTGGGTGGCGTCGATGTCGGCGCGCGAGCGGAGGATCATCTCGCGGAATTCCCCGGAGCGCTCGGCATTGGTCTCGATGCGGTTCTCCCCGGAGAAGATGCGGTTGCGCAGGGTCTGCAGGTGGTCGCGGGCACCCTCGGTCTCGGCGTCGAGCGTGGAGAGCTGCTCGCGGGCGCCGGAGACCTCGACCTCCTGCTCCGCGATCTCGCGCTCGTAGAGGGCGCGGGCGTCGGCGCTCTTGTCGACCTCGGCGGCCACTTCGGTGATGGAGCGGTCCAGGTCGAGGTAGGTGCGGTGGGAGAGGTGGGTGTCGAGGACGCGGAGATCCTCCATGAGGGACTGGTAGCGGCGGGCCTTGCCTGCCTGGCGCTGGAGCGATCCGATCTGCCGCTTGACCTCCTTGATGATGTCGGAGACGCGGAGGAGGTTCGACTCGGTGTATTCGAGCTTGCGGAGAGCCTCTTTCTTCTGGGCCTTGTACTTGGTGATGCCTGCGGCCTCCTCGAAGATGGAGCGGCGGTCTTCCGGGCGGCTGTTGAGCAGAAGGGCGGTCTTCCCCTGCTCCATGATGGAGTAGGCGCTCCGGCCGATGCCGGTGTCCATGAAGAGATTGTGGATGTCCTTGAGGCGGCAGGGGGTGCCGTTGATCAGGTACTCGGACTTGCCGTCACGGAAGACACGGCGTGTGATGCAGACCTCGTTCCACTCGACCCCGAGCTCCTTCTCGCACTCCGAGAAGGTCATCGAGACCTCGGCCATGTTGTGGGGTTGGCGGGTGTCGGTGCCGCTGAAGATGACATCCGCCATTTCACCGCCGCGCAGGGCCTTTGCCGACTGTTCGCCAAGCACCCAGCGGATGGCGTCCAGGACGTTCGACTTGCCGCAGCCGTTCGGGCCCACAATGGCGGTGACGCCGCGATGGAACCGGAGGGTCGTCTTCGGGGCAAAGGATTTGAAACCGATGAGTTCGAGGGATTGGAGATACATGGAAAAAGGTGGTGGTTGGGGGTGTGCGAGAGTAGGCTTTACCCCTCGAAAGGCACAACAAAAAACACTAGGGATAGGGGATATCTTGTCCATGAACCACAAGATGTAGTGGTTTCCGGACATTTATCACCAAAAGCATCTGTGTAAGATGGACATCCTTGCAGGGGCCGCGGAATGGGGGCTTGGCGAATCAAGGCCAAGAATCTAGAAGAAGGGGATGTCCTTGTTTGATTTCACACCCGTTCTTGCCAACCGCATCATCTCCGTCATCACCATCGACCGCGCCGAGGATGCCGAACCGCTGACCCAGGCCCTCCTCGACGGAGGCCTCAATGCCCTGGAGGTCACCTTCCGCACCCCGGCCGCCCCCGAGGCCGTTCGCCGGATCAAGGCTGCCTTCGGCAATAAGGTTCATCTGGGCGTCGGCACGCTCCTGACCGGTGAACAGGTCGTCCAGGCGGCGGAGGCCGGGGCCACGTTCGGTCTCGCCCCCGGCCTGAACGCCAATGTCGTCCGGGCGGCCCATGAGCGCGGACTCGGCTTCATCCCCGGAGTGATGACGCCTTCGGAAATCGAGGAGGCGCTCGAACTTGGTTGCAAGGTCCAGAAATTCTTCCCGGCCGATGTCGCCGGCGGCGTGAAGATGCTCAAGACGATCTCCGGACCCTACGGCCATACGGGCGTGAAGTTCGTTCCCCTCGGGGGCGTCAGCGAGGCCACGCTCAAGGAATACCTTGCCGCACCCGGGGTCGCCGCCGTGGGCGGATCCTGGATCGCCGACCGAAACCTGATCAAGTCCGGGGATTGGAAGGGCATCACCGCCCTAGCCCGCCGCGCCGTGGCCATCGCCACTGGCAAGGAGGAGGAAGGAGCCCTCGGTTGAAAGTTTTCACGGATCGGCATCGCCGATGCGGCAGGACGCCGTTAGTCTCTTGCAACCGTGGCACCCGTAGCTCAGGGGACAGAGCAGGGGATTTCTAATCCAATAAGGCAGAGCGTCACGGCGTTTTTTGAAATGTCGTGAAGATCACGACGAGAGAGACAGAAAGCGGCTCATGACCCCCCCGCCCTGATTCTATCGGGCGCTGCGGGAATCGTGGGATCATGCACACACCTTGCACAGCCGGCAGCACATCACGACGGCGAGACTCTACGGGTGACGATCAGCCCGGCAGCAGCACCACAAAGTTTCCGTTATCCCTTGGTCTCAGCGCCTTCAACAGAAGCGAAGGGGAGACACAGCAAGCCCCTGTGCAAGAGCCTGTGCAAGCCGTCATTAATTTTCCCCCTCCCCCGTGGCAGATTATCACGGCGGTTTTCTGTCACCGGGACCGTCTCATGAACTTGCGCTGCCATCTTAGCGCATTCCTAATGCCTTCCCCGGAACCGATAACGCAACGAAAGGAAGCAAAAGCGAACAAGCGGAAGCATTTTCGTTCCTTTCAGATTTGAAGCGAACGCACGCTAAAACAACGCCAGTGCGCCCAACCGCGAGGATCGCGAGATGGTAAAAGATTCCTTAAGGGGGGGAGTGGTCAGTGCCAGCGATACACAGCCCGGTCCATGTCCCGTCCCTCTTTTCGTTCTCTCCATTCTTGGAATCGTTCAGCGGCATCATCAGGCCAGCAGCCGGGATCTTCCCCAAACTTCTGTTCACACCAACTAATCTCTGCCCGATCCTCCGCTTCCCCCATGCTCCAGTATCGGCGCCGGGTGAACCGTTTGCGTTCCTCGTCGGCTATCTTGTGGCAAGGCTCGCACAGTCCCTGAAGATCAGTCAGCAGTTCCCGACCGAATCGCTCATAAGTCAGATGGTGAACTTCCAGACGACGGGTCTTTCCCCCGCAGCGTTCGCAGCTACCCCCGGCTCTCCTGATGATTGTGGGGCGGTAGTAGGTCCACCAATCATCCCGTCTCATCCTTAGCTGATAGTCTATGAAGCGCGGGGGATCCGTGGGGAACGGTGCCGGCCCGACCAGAGACAGGCTGAACCCATCATTTTCCTTCTCTCCTAAAATTAAGGAAGAAGTGTCACAACTGTCACCAGAGCCGGGAAAGCCCTTGGAATCAGGCGCGGGATGGTGACAGGATCCCGGCATGGTGCCGTCATCAGCCGTCACACTGTTCCCGGTGACAGAACCACGGTCAGAGAATCCAGAAGGGGGCGGGGGAAAGGGCGTCATGACTCTGAAGGGGGCTGAATGATCCATGAGCGTTTTTTCCCGGTGCGCTTCTCGCTGAAGCGGTCCGGGAACTTCTTTGCGAGTTTACCCAGCAGCCGACCACACACCTCGGCAGCACCATCCAGCAGTTTTCGGGCGGTCATGAATCCCTTGGAGTCCTGATCCGTCAGCTTGTCCCTTAGTTCCGTGGCGCTGCCCTTCCATGGATTCAACTGCCCGGTTCCATCCTCGCTGAAGTCCAGAGAGCCGGGACCGAACAGCACATCATCCACAAGGGTCAGAAGCAGGCTTTCAGGCTCTTGATCAAACAGCATTTCTTCAATCGTGGGATCCACGAAGGAGCGCACACCATAGCGGCGATCATGCAGCGACGGGGGAACCTCCAGCGCCAGCAGGTGAGCAGCGAAGGCCGGCAGTTCTTTTTCCACAGCCCGAAGGAAGATTTCGGGACCGCCTTCCTCGTCGTCATATCGGGCAAAGAAGTTTTCTGCGGATGTTCTCAGCAGCATTTCCTTGTCCCGAAGATCCGCAGTGAGGGGAGGATGGCAGCGCAGGCGCTCAGGCTCATCATTCATGCTAAGGCTCAGGCGTTGCTGAGGCTTCACCGTCACGGCTGACTTATGCAGTCCCCGAAGGCGCTGGGAATGATTCACACAGAGTTCCTTGATTCTCTCCCCCAGCGTCAGCCTGTCGTCATAGCGCACAGAGGACGGGATTTCCTCGACCTTCAAATGCTCAGAGGCAATCAGTTCCTCATTAAACTTTTCATCCCCCAGCAGCCATTTTTTAGGATCCGCTTCCCGACCTCCTAAAACCGGGGTGATGATGCTGGACTGCAGCATGGACTTTCCCCGGCCCGACGGACCCACCAGCACCAGAAACTGCCCATGCCGGCGGCGGTTATCTCTCAGCGCCTCATAGCCGAACTTCAGCCACAGCCTGAAGCGCAGGGATCCATCCTCCCCCAGCAGCGTCGTGAGAAATGCTAGGATCGTTTCACATTCCCCGGCAGCAGGCTCTACCAGCTTGGGGGATGATGTCACCAGCAGCCGGCCCCCTCCGAAGTCATAGACACCTGCTCTTTTGCCAGCAACCGCAGCAACTGCATCCACGAAGCGCTCTTTCACCACAAGATCCAGCAGCCGATCAATCTGACCGGGGATCACTCCCCCAGCGGGATCGTCGGGCCTCTTCATCGGCTTGTTATCCATCCCGAAGCCCACCCGAAGGCGTCGGGCAATCTCGGCGGTGTTCAATTCACTGAAACCGTCGTCACCCTCTCTCCTAAAGTAGTATTTCGACCCTTTCCACCAGAGATCCAGTTTTTGAATCACCTCCATGGGATCGAAGAATGGAGGGGGTGCGGCAGCAGTGCCCTGAGCCGATGAAGGAACCGGGTGATCTGGGGGCAGAATCTCAGTGACGACGGGGTGAGCCGGGGGCGGCAGTTCCTCAGCGGCAGCAATGGCGTCCAGTAGTGCGGCAGGTGTGAAACCGTCCTTCTGTGCGTCATTCAAGTCTTTGAACTGCGAGGGAATCCGAATCACGGACACCGGGACGGTTGCGGCGGTTCTCACATCCTGAAGCCACTTTTCAGCGGGATTCTTCCCGTTCTTTGTCTCGTCATTCTGCATCAGCGCGAGCAGGCGCCCGGCACGGCAGAACCTGGCCCCCTTGCTCCCGTTCTCAGCGCCACGGGTGGCGATGTAGCAGCAGCGGGGATCAATCTTTGCCCCGGTCAGGTCCAAGAATGAGAAAAGATCCCACTGACTTTCCGTGATGATCGTTTCCTGTGCCGTCGTGGGATCACCGATGACCAGAGGGTGAGAGCCGACCCCCTTGGGATCATAGATCCACCCGTTCCCGTCCTTCCGTCGCACATGAGCGCCGATCACCACTCCGTCCTTCTGAACCGGGAATGCTACTTGCCCCCGGCTGAGTCCTATCAGCGACCGATCCCGCAGGAGCGCCACCAGAGCGGGGGAGTATCCCCGCCAAGTGCTAACCTCAGCGGCAGCAGAGTCGTGAAACGCAGCAACGCAGGCTTGCCAGTTGTAGGGAACCACAGGCGCGGCCTCTGGCGCCCTTGTGGGGCGGTTTTCTGTGCGTGGGATGGACTGCCCCCCTGCTAGTTCCAGAAAGCGCTTGGTGGCGTCCCTGTTGCTTAGATTCTCCATATGCTCGACAAGGGAGATTTCATCCCCGGTGTCCCCGGTGGCGTGATCCTTCCATCCCCAGCAGCCGTCACTGCATTTGAAAACGGAAAAGCTGGGGCGTTTCTCGTCGGCTCTGAAGGGTGATTTCATGCTGCCACCATTTGAGGGGGCGGCGTGACCGTATCGTGCCAGCAGGTCGGGCAGTGGCAGGCGGCTCTTGGCGGCGAGGATGTCGGCGCGGGTGTTTGACTTGTGATCCATTGTGGCAGTTCTCTTGACCCGGTGTCCCGTGCAGGGGGTGCCGGGTCTTTTTTTATTCAGCCGGCCCTCTGGGGGGTGCGTGGCCCGGACCCGGCGAACTCGCCACAGGCAAGCCGGGTGTTGAACTCGGCAATCTGAGCGGCGGTCAGATAATGGCGACCAGCGATCACGCAGGTCTTGATCCATCCCTTTTTCCTGAACCTCCAGAGCGTCACCGGGGAAAGCCCGGATTGCTCCGTGAAGCGGTCCATGGAGATAGGCGGCAACGATTCCAGCGGGATCGTCGGCTGAATGGACGGTGAGGTGATCCCCGCCATGGACGGGGTGTGATGCGCTGCCGGGGAAGTCCCCTGAGCGCCCGATGTGTTCTTGATGTGTTGTGACATGACAATAAGGGGGGCTTGTCAAAGCGCCCGGTTAATGGTTAATGATCAGACAGTGTGAAATCCGAAAAACAGCAGCTTTTACGACCCGCACAAGCGGCAGCACTAGCAGGAGTTTCCAAGGTTGCGATATGGAAGGCCCGGCAACGGGGAGAGATCCGGGCTGCAGCGATCACCAGCAGAGGCGCCCTTTACACCCGACAGGCATTGAAAGATTGGAAAGCGTTCAGGAAACGCAGGGAGCAGCAAAGAATGAAGCCACCCGTGAACCTAAATGCCGGACTAGGAAGTGGAGTGGCACTTATATCCATCCAAGGCATCAGTCAGGAGTTCAGTATGTGGCACCGAAGGGCAGCAGGCACGATCCCGAAGTGGGGCGAACCTGAGATCACCAAGGCGCTGGACCTCCTTGATCCTTTCGTGAAGCTCTGGATCGAACTAGAGGAGCGGCAGCGTCCTTTTAGGGAACAGCGAAAGGCAGCACAGGCAGCGGCACGGAAACGCCGGGAAGCGGCTCACCTCGCAGCGGTTTCTGACTGACAGGTGACAGCAGGTGACGGGAGGGTGACGGCCCGGAAGAAACCACAGTCACCCCCTAAAGTTATGACCACCAAGGGGAAAGGCTAGGCGGTGACAGGTGTGACGGTTTTTTCAGGCTTTTGCTCCATGGCGCTGATCCGTGGAAACTCCATCAGCCCGATCTGCACCCTGTCAGCCTCTTGCTTCAGGTGATCGTCTATCAGGTGCCCGTATGTTTCCATGACCAGCTTTCCGTTGTCCCGGTGCCCCAGCCACACGGCAACCGTCATGATGGGAACCTTGCTCATGACCGCATAACTGGCGAACAGGTGCCGGCAGTCATGGAAGCCGAACCGGGCAACCCCCGCCCGATTCTTAGCCGTTGCCAACGCAGAGCGCAGCGTTGTCACCCTAAGATCCTGTTTTCCCCTACGGGGAGACGGAAAGAGCCACTTGGAATCAGGTGCCCGACGGCTTGCCATGTCTTTCAGGTGCGCTTCTAGCTGGGGGATGAACTGGACCACCCGGCCCCGGCCCGTCTTGGTGTCGCCACCCTCCCCCAGCACGACATCAGCGGCAGCGAAGTCCTCCCCGGCGCCGATATGGAGACGGCGATTCACAAAGTCCACATGATCCCAGCGCAGGGTCAGCCCCTCCTGTTCCCGTGCGCCACAATAAGCCAGCAGCAGCAGGAAGTCGGCAAGCTGATCCCCGTTGCGGATGGACAGAACATCAGTCCCGGCGTCCACGGAATGAGGGTGACGGTCCCGGCAGACTTCAAT
>JBEAOJ010000275.1:0-9381 GCA_041164985.1 Verrucomicrobiota bacterium
CTTCAATATCACTACATTCCGGAAGGCGTGAACAAAATCCCCACTGAGGAACGCTTGAGCGTTTTTGGAAGCGAGGGCAAAGATGTGAGTTGCTGAACGATCAAAGAAGAAGGGATTCTTATTCTTTGCCGAAAGTATGAATTATGAAGGATGAGGGATGGAATGGGTCGGCCAAATCAGCAATCAGCAATCAGCAATCAGCAATCAGCAATCAGCAATCAGAGGTCAAGGGCGGCTCGGGTTCTGCGAAGCGTGCGGCAGGCTTGCTGGATCCGCAGCCCTTTGAGAGAACGATCCGATGTGCCCCCGGGGCATCCCGACTAGCTTTGCCATCCATCATGACCGAAATCTCCCCCGGAACCACCGGATCCTCACGAAAAGCCGTGGTTCCTGTTGCGGCGGTTATATTACCAACCGCTCCAGTTTAGTGACTCGGCCGCCGGTGATCCATTCGACGACATAGATATTCCCCCGCGCGTCGGCGGCTGCGGAGTGCGGGCTGTTGAATCTGCCCTCATGGATCCATTCGCGGTTGTCGGGCCAGCCTTGCAGGGCATCGGCACCGGACTGAAAACCGAGCCGGCCGACAAGACGGTCCCCGGAATCCAGAACCGTGATTCCCGCAACCAATTCAGGCACGATCAACAGGTCGCCCATGCGGACGCTGACATTCGGACTGTGGAGGAAGTCCGCGCCGAAGCTTCGGCGATAGGTTCCATCCATGCCGTAAACCTGAAAACGACTGTTCCCGCGGTCGGCGATGTGGAACTCGGCCACGGAGCGGCGGGTATCGAGCGACAATCCGTGCGGGCAACTGAACCGACCGCCCCCTTCCGACCCATCGAGTGTTCCCAGATAGGCACCGCCTCGGTTGAAGCGGTGGACAAGATGCGTGCCGTAGCCATCGGCGACCCAAATGTCGCCATTCCCGCCGAACCGCTCCTCCGCCACCGCCGCCCAAGTCGGGACATAGTCTCCGTCGGCGTATCGGGAATGCGGCGGATGGGGGAGACTCATCAGGACCTCTCCATCGAGGGTTGTTTTGACCACGGATTTCGTCCGCTCATCGACAAGCCAAAGAAGCTCCAGACCGTCCTCCTCAACCACGGTGAGTCCATGGGCACCGGGGAAATGACCCCATTTTTTCAGAAGGACACCGCCGGGCGAATAAAAGAGCACGCCTGGATCGGCCTGGTGAAAAATGACTATTTCGCCGTTTTTCAGGACAGCAACGCCATGAGTGCGGCCGAAGGTTTTTCCAAGTGGCGATTCGGGAATCGTAATCCAGTCTTCTACCCAGCGGTATTCGTCCGATTTAATTGCAAGGGTCATATGTGCGGTTTCTCGACGGAAGCGGCAATGGAACCGCCTCCGCCAGGAAACTTGGGAATCAATGCATCCGCTTGCGGTTGACCTCGCGATACTTCGCCTTCTCCGGATAGGTCTTGGTCGGGTCGGCATAGTTGTTGCCGGCCTTGTCCTTGCCGCGGGCGAGGTAGATGTGGTGGTAAGTCTCGACCTCGGGATTCAACTTCACATTGGTTCCCATGAATCGCATCGTATAGCCGCATCGGCGGATATCGCTCGTGTTGGGATCGCTTCCGTGCATCAGGCGGGCGTCGTGCAGGCTGCACTGACCCGCCTCGAGAATGCAAGGCACCGCGAGCTCTTCGCGTCGTTGCACAGGGTCGATCTCCAGGTGGAAAACATTCTTGGCGGTGTCGACATCAACATAGTCGGAAAACCCTTTTTGCCCCTCGGCATGCGTCCGGGGAATGACCTTCATGCATCCGTTCACCAGAGTGGAGGGATCCACGGCCAACCATACGGTCACGATATCGGTCGGGGCCTTCTCGTCATCGCTCCAGGCAACCATCGATTTCCAGTAGGCCGAATCCTCGTGCCAAGGCACGCGCTTCCCGTCGCCTTTCGGCTTGCAGATGAAATGGGTCGAGAAGAGGGCGATATCGGATCCTATGATCGGCTCGACAAGATCCAGCACGGCATCCGACATGGCCCAGCGGAACAGTGCGGTGTCCATGAAGTGAGGGACATCCATGGATTCCGGACGGACATCCGGCGGAAGGTTGGCTATCTTATGCTCGAAATGTGCCCTCAAGGCATCGAATTCGCTTTGTGAAAACACAGGCTCCTTGGGAAGCAGGTATCCTTTGCGATTGAATTTCTCAACTTGTTCGGTGGTCAGGCGGGGTTTGTTGTAGGTGGTGCTCATAACGCTGGCCAATCTAAGCGAACCAGAACAGTGCGTCTTCCTTTGAAAAAAGATTATTTTATGTTATAAGAATGTTTTTTATGAAGCGCTTACTTTGGTCCAAGCTCGTTCAAAAAGGGCAATCATTTCACATTGTGAGGGCGGCGTTGGATGGCAGGGATGCCGCACCTCCGCATAAACAGGACTTCTCGGAGGTTTTTTGGATCGAGCAGGGGCAGACCCTCCACAAGGTGAACGGAAGGGAGTCACTGCTTGAGACAGGCGACATGGTCTTTGTGCGCTCGACGGATTCCCACTCGCTGGCGGCCACATCGCGGCAAGGATTCGTGATCGTGAACATCGCCTTCCCCCGGGCCACCATCGATTTCATCAAGGCGCGCTATTTCCCCTCCGAAACGAGGTGGTTTTGGAGGAAAGGCCCGCTACCGGAGACAACCCGACTCTCCCCTTCCCGTCTGGAATGGCTTGGACATTGGGTTGGCCGCCTCGATGTGAGCCGACGGGACCAGAGCGATATCGATATTTTCCTGCTAGAACTCTTCCGGGAACTTGGAAACGACCTGAAATCCCAAAACCTGAAGCGGGGGCCGGATTGGCTCGTTCACGGCCTCGACCAGCTCAAGAACCGCGTCGTTTTTTCGGGCGGAACGGAGGCTCTTGCCCGAAGCTGCGGAAGAACCTCCCAGCACGTGAATGCCAGCCTCCAACGCTTCCACGGCATCACCGCCACCGACGCCGTCAATGCGGCCCGCATGGAATTCGCCGGGCAGGAACTCCGCACCGGCACCAAGAAGATACTCGAGATCTGCTACGACTGCGGATTCACCAATCTCGCCCATTTCTACACCACCTTCAAAAAAGCGTTCGGCATGACTCCCCGCTCTTACCGCCTCAAGCACCAATTTCTCGTCCGATAACAAGTCAGGCCTGCATCCGGGTCACGGGCATGGCCGCCACCGGGTCACCCGTGCCATTGAAAAAGAGCCTTGTGAGGTTACAGGGATGAACCGGTGTGAACCTGTTGATTTTGTCTGTTTCTTTCCATGGATGCAGGGCTTGTCAGTGATAACCGGTTGATCTACCCACTCAAAATAGCGGAGAACCGAAGTTTGGATGCAGGGCTAGGCGCGCGAGGGAAGGCGTAGCAGTCCTACGCCGATCGAGCGGCAACAACGCCCTGCGCGAAAAGAACAAGCCTACCCAAGTACGATGCGGGCGGTGACCAGATAGCAAGTGACGGTAAAAAGATCCGCCGCCGCCAGGGTGATCGGTCCGGCGGCGATCTTCGGATCCCAGTGGACGATGCGGAGGATGACGGGGACAAGGATGCCGAGCTGTGCGGCGACAAGAATGGAGACCGTGACGCTGCCGCCGATGGAGAGGGATGCGGGAAGATCGCGCCAGAAGAGGCCGACCATGAGGGCGACGGCACTCCCTGCCAGAATGCCGAGCAGGAGCGCGGTGACCGCCTCCCTCAGGAGCTTCACGCGAAGCCACTTCCAACGGACACGCGTGGCGGGGAGCGACTGGACGGTCAGGGCCAGGGACTGGGCGGCCACCGCTTCACCGAGACCGAGAACCAGCGCCATGAAGACGGCGAGAACCACCTTCTGCTGGAGGGTCGCCTCGAAGAGGCCGGCAAGCACCGCGCAGAGGACGCCGCCCGAGACGGTGGCGGCGAGCCACGGGAATCGGACACGGAACGCCTTCACCGGCGATGCGTGCTGGAGCTCCTGGATGTGGATGCCGATGGTCTGGAAGAGCTGGTCGTTGTTGCCGCCGGTGCTCAGTTCCATGACCTCGTCGGTGAAGATGCTGACATCGACGATGCCCAGCAGCCGTTTCTTCGCGTCGACCACGGGGATGGCAAGGAACTTGTGAAGGATGAAGCACTCGCAAGCCTCGAGCAGGGTGGCTCCCTCGGGAAGCGAGAGGACCCTCGGCACCATCACCTCGCCGATCCGGCGCTCCAGCGGTTCGGTGAGGAGACGCCTCGCGGGAACGACGCCGGAGAGCCGCCCCCCGCCGTCGACGACATAGAAATAGAAGATGCGCTCCTCGAGGCCCGTGGAGCGGATCCTCTCCAAGGCCTCGCCGACATTCTGATCAATGAGCAGAGGGGGAGGGCCGGGCCGCAGGAATTCCGCGACGGAGCGACCGAGATGTTCCGGTGAAGTGCCCGACCCGGGCGGTGTGTGCAACGACATGCGCCCGGGAAAAGGTGAAGGTGAAGGTGATCAGGAGGGCTTGGAGGAGAGGGTGTGGCTGGAGCGCCTCTCCCTAACCCTTGGCCTTCTTGGCTTTGGCGGGAGGGGTGCCCCCCGAAACCTTGAACGAAAGCTTCTCCCCGTCACGGGTGACCTGGACCTGATCTCCGGCCTTGAACGACCCGCGCAGGATCTCCTCGGCCATCGGATCCTCAAGGTAACGCTCGACTGCGCGGCGCATCGGACGCGCGCCGTAGGTCGGATCGTACCCCTTCGTGATGAGGAACTCGCGGGCCGCCTCGTCGAGGGTGAGGAGGATCTCCTTCTCCTTGATCCGCGCCGCGACCTTGGAGACCTCGAGATCGACGATGCGGGTGAGCATCTCCTTGGAGAGGGTGTGGAAGACGATGATGTCGTCGAGACGGTTCAGGAACTCCGGCTTGAAGACCCTCTTGGTCTCCTCGAGGATCTTGCCCTGCATGGTGTCGTAGCCTTCATCGTGCTTGGGCGCGCCGAAGCCGAGCGAGGTCTGCTTCTTGATCAGCTCGGCACCGACGTTGGAGGTGAGGATGATGATGGTGTTCCGGAAGTCGATCTTGCGTCCGAGGCTGTCGGTGACGGTCCCCTCCTCCAGGATCTGGAGCAGGAGGTGCATCACGTCGGGGTGGGCCTTCTCGATCTCGTCGAAGAGCACGACGGAGTAGGGACGGCGGCGGACCGCCTCGGAGAGCTGACCACCCTCCTCGTAGCCGACATAGCCGGGAGGGGAACCGATGAGCCGGGAGGCCGTGAACTTCTCCATGTACTCCGACATGTCGATCTGAATGAGGGCGTCGGGATCGCCGAACATGAACTCGGCGAGCGAGCGGGCGAGGAAGGTCTTTCCGACCCCGGTGGGGCCGAGGAAGATGAAGGAACCGATCGGGCGGCGCGGATCCTTGAGGTCAGCGCGGGAGCGGCGGAGCGCCTTGCTGATGGCGGTGACCGCCTCGTCCTGGCCGATGACCTTCTTCTTGAGATCATCCTCCATGGCGAGGAGCTTCTGGGTCTCCTTCTGCTCCATCCTGTTCAAGGGAACGCCGGTCCACTTGGAGAGGACATGCATGATCTCGTCCTCGCCGACGATGACCTCGCGCTCATCGCGCTCCTTGCGCCAGGTGGAGAGGGCCGTCTCGAGATCCTCCTTGGCCTTCTTCTCGGTGTCGCGGAGTGCGGCGGCCTTCTCGAAATCCTGTGCCTTGATGGCGGCCTCCTTCTCGCCGCGGATGCGGTCGATGTCGGCCTCGAGATCCTTGGTGGAAGGGGGGCGGGTCATCGCCCCGATGCGGGCGCGGGATCCGGCCTCGTCCATGACGTCGATCGCCTTGTCGGGCAGGAAGCGTCCGGTGAGGTAACGGTCGGAAAGCTTGGCGGCGGCCTCGAGGGCGGCGTCGGTGATCACGGCCTTGTGGTGCGCCTCGTACTTGGGACGGATTCCCTTGAGGATGAGGATAGTGTCCTCGACGGAGGGGGCCTCGACCTTCACGGACTGGAAGCGTCGCTCGAGCGCCGAGTCCTTCTCGATGTACTTGCGGTATTCGTTGAGCGTGGTGGCCCCGATGCACTGGAGCTCGCCGCGGCTGAGGGCCGGTTTGATGATGTTGGAGGCGTCCATGGCCCCCTCGGCGGAACCGGCCCCGACGATGGTGTGAAGCTCGTCGATGAAGAGGATGATGTTCTTGTTCTTGCGGATCTCGTCCATCACCGCCTTGATGCGCTCCTCGAACTGGCCGCGGTACTTCGTGCCGGCGACCATGAGGGCGAGGTCGAGGGTGATGACGCGCTTGTCGGCGAGGATCTCGGGAACGCTGCCCGCCACGATCTCCTGGGCGAGTCCCTCGGCGATGGCGGTCTTGCCGACGCCGGCCTCGCCGATGAGGACGGGGTTGTTCTTGCTGCGGCGGCAGAGGATCTGGATGACGCGCTCGATCTCCTCGGCGCGCCCGATGACGGGATCGAGTTCCCCCTTGCGGGCACTCTCGGTGAGGTCGCGGCCGAAGGCCTTGAGCGCGGGGGTCTTGGCCTCCTTGCGCGAGGGGCCGCCGGATCCGGCCGTGGCCTCCTCTCCTTCGCCGGACTCAATGCCCTCCCCTTCCTCATCCTCCTCGGAGGGGGTGAAGTTCGGATCGAGTTCGCGGAGCACCTCGTTGCGGGTGCGGTCGAGGTCGACCTCGAGATTCTTGAGGACCTGGGCGGCGACGCCCTCCCCCTCGCGGAGCAATCCGAGCAGGATGTGCTCGGTGCCGACGTAGGAATGCTGGAGGGCCTTCGCCTCCTTGCCGGCGAGGGCCAGCACCTTCTTCACGCGGGGCGTGTAGGGGATGTTCCCGGACATCTTGTTCTCCTGTCCGGAGCCGACCTGCTTCTCGACCTCCTGGCGGACGGTCTCGAGGTCGAGGCCCATCTTCTGAAGGACGTTCACGGCGACTCCCTGGCCGAGCTTGATGAGCCCGAGGAGGAGATGCTCGGTGCCGACGTAGTTGTGGTTGAAGCGGTCCGCCTCCTTGCGTGAGAGGGCGAGGACCTGCTGGGCCCGCGGAGTGAAGTTGTTCATCATGGTTCCTCGCTCGGTTTCGTTGTGTCGGACGTGGTCGTGGAACCGGAGTTTCCGTTGGTCGGGATCTTCCCGATCTCAGGCTCCGGCATCTGCTTTAATTTTGCGCGGATCAGGGCGGCGCGCAAGGAATCGCGTTCATCAGCCCCCAGTTTCACGGCATGAAGCCCCTTCTGAAGGTGGGCGGGCTGGGTCTCGATGAAGAGCTCGTCGACCTGGAGGCGGCACTTGGAGGGGAAGAGACCGAGATCGACACCCATCTTGATGAAGGAGAGGAGGTTGAGGGCCTCCTTGGAGGTGATCGAGTGGGCGTGGCAGAGGATGCCGTAGGCGCGGCCGATCTGGTCGAGCAGGGTCTCGGCGCGCTGCTGGAGCAGGATCTGGCGGGCGTTCTGCTCGTGCTCGAGGATCTGGGCGATCACCCTGTTCAGCCTGCCGATGATCTCCTCCTCGGCCTCGCCGAGCGTGGTCTGGTTGGAGACCTGGAAGAGGTTCCCCATCGCTTCGGTCCCCTCGCCGTGGAGGCCGCGGACCGCAAGGCCGATCTTGTTGACTGAGTTGATGATCTTGTTGACCTGCTCCGACATGACGAGGCCGGGCAGATGCATCATGGCGCTGGCTCGCATGCCGGTGCCGACGTTCGTGGGGCAGGCGGTGAGGTAGCCGAGGTCGTTGTGGAAGGCGAAATCGAGCGAATCCTCCAGCTCCGTGTCGGTCTGGTTGATCATCTTGTAGACCTCGTCGAGCTGCAGCCCCGCGCGGATCGCCTGCATCCGGAGGTGGTCCTCCTCGTTGATCATGAAGCTGAGGGTCTGGGCCGTGTTCATGACGACGGCGCTGCCGGCCCCCTTCGCGGCGTGCTCGCGGCTGATGAGGTGACGCTCGACGAGCACCTGCTTCTCAAGCGGGGAGAGATCCTCGAGCTTCTCGGAAAAGGACTCCGACATTTCGGGAAGTCCCTCCACCGCCCCGCGGATCTCCTCGAGGACGGCCACGCGCTCGGCCTTCTTGGCCCATCCGGGGAAGGGCTTCCCCTTGAGGTTGCGGGCAAGCCGGACGCGGCTGCTCACGACGATCTGGTCGTGCGGCCCGGAACCGCTGAGCCATTCGCCGGTGTTGGCGATGATGCGGGAGAGCTTCATGTCTTCTTCCGGGGTTTGGGCACGATCGGTTCCGCCTCACCCGTGGTGAGCCCGGCCACGCGGTTCACGGAGGGAGCGGCAGACTTCCCCGCGGTGGCGGCCTCCTGCTCCGCCTCGATCTCAAGGCGGCGGATCTTGTCGCGGAGGGTCGCGGCCTCCTCGAAGTGCTCCTCGCGGACGGCCTTGTCCAAATCAGCCTGCAGCACCGCAAGCTCCTTCCCGCGGCGACGGGCCGCGGCAAGCTTCGCGGGAACCTTGCCGGCGTGGATGACCCCGCGGTGCATGTTCTTGAGCATCCCGGAGAGGCCCTCGGCAAACGTGTCGTAACAGGCACTGCAACCGAGACGGCCGGTCTTCTTGAAATCAGTCTGGGAGAATCCGCAGACCGGGCAGCGGATCCCCGAGGGATTCTTCTCGATCTCCTGGGCCGCGCCGAGTCCAAGCAGGAGATCGGCGAGGGCAAAGCCCGTGGGATCGTTGACCCCCTTCTCTTTGGAGCACCCCTCGCAGAGATTCACCTTCTGCATCTTCCCCTCCACTATCTGCGTGAGGAAAACCGTGGCTTCCTTGGAATGGCAGACGTCGCAGAACATAGGTGACTTAATAGATCGGTGTGCCCTCCGTCTGTGTCAACTCGCGGAACCGCGCGATCAGGCGGCGCGTGACGGGGCCCGGCTTGCCGTCGCCGATGGGGCGCTTGTCGAGTTCCACGGCGGGAATGATCTCCGCGGCGGTCCCGGTCAGGAAGCACTCGTCGGCCGTGTAGATATCGTAACGGGTCATCTGCGGCTCGGAAACCTCCAGCCCCAGCTCGTCGGCGATCTGGATCGCGACGGCACGGGTCACGCCGGCCAGCGCGCCGGAAGAGATCGGCGGGGTGGTGATGGCTCCGTCGGAGACCAGGAAGATGTTGTCACCCGTGCACTCGGCCACCAGTCCCTGCTCATTGAGCATCAGTCCCTCGCCGGCCCCGGCGTGTGTGGCCTCGATCTTGGCCATGATGTTGTTGAGGTAGTTGAGCGACTTCACCATCGGGCTGAGCGCCCCGTGGGCGATGCGGCGCGTCGAGCAGGTGACGACCTTGAGTCCCTTCTCGTAGCTCTCCGCGGGATAGAGGGTGATCTTCGCCGCGATGATGATGACGGTCGGCTTCGGGCAATGCTCGGGGCTCAGGCCCAGATTCCCCTTGCCGCGCGTCACGACGAG
>JBEAOJ010000276.1:0-3810 GCA_041164985.1 Verrucomicrobiota bacterium
CTCCCAGCGGTGATTCCCAATCCCAGCAGCCCAGGAGAATCATCGCTACCCGCCTCAACCCCGCCGTTCCTGCGGCTATCGCTAGAGAAGCAAGAGGAATTACATCAGGCTTTCAAAGCTCATTGGCCTTCGCCTCCTCGCTACGCGAAATGATGCAGCCGTCGTTATTGGAAAGCCCCACTATGGGCTTCCCCATGAGGGCAGGGTTAAAGACCCGATCACAGGAGCAGAAGAAGTTGTTGCAGTCTACCAACGCAATGCGGGTCATGGCTGTCCTTGAGATTTCAGCACAAGCTTTCCGATGACAGGTATCCGAGAGAATTGTCTCCGGAAAAACCCGGGGCAGTTTACCCTCACCCACTGCTTCACAACTCGCCCTTTGCGAATTTTGATCACAAGATCCCTTTCGCGAACGACATCCCATCCAAAGCATGGGTCTCCCTCGATAATTTTTCCCTGTGGAATTACTAAGCGGCCAGAGAACCAGGTAGCTTGAACAGGCTGGGAACCTTTTATCTCAAATCCTCCGATGATCTTGGTGAGAAAAAGCAAGCCGTCACGAATCTCCCAAAAGCCAATATATCCCCGATAACAGGCAGTTGAGGTCACGAAAGACTCGTAGGGTGGTTCTGTATGAAATCCCTCAAGAATGCGTGGGTGATCTCTTGGGATGTCCGGAAAGGTGGCCATGGACGCAGGTTCGCCGCTCAGAATGAGTTTATCGTGAATTTGGTAGGTCATGATTGCTGAATGTTGGAGATCCTTGGCCTACTCCCCCTTGAGCAGTCGGAGGGCATTTTCTTCGGGAATACCGGATTCCCTGATCCGTTGAATAGCCATACCCACATCGTAGGAGACGCGACGAAGGGTAAAGAGCCCGATCTCTGTCTCATAGATCCCATAGGAGGCCTTCGGGTTGTCATCGCGGGGTTGCCCTACCGAGCCGACATTGATGGCACATGGCTTGGATCGATCCAGTAGGACATCCCCCGCATGGAGTAATCCCCAGCGGATTTCCTTCCCTTGGAGCAAGATTACCTCGGGCCGATGGGTGTGTCCGTAGAAGCAGACTTGGGTCTTCTGCTCATGGAAATGGAAAAGGGCCTCTTGGTCATTGAAGAGATAGGTGAAGTTCGCCGGATCCGAGAGGCTTGCATGAACAATCGTGAATCCATGCCGCTCTACGACAAGGGGCCTCCGCGATAGCCAGTCCAGATCCCCGGTAGATAGGGTTGCCTTGGCGAGGAGCAAGGGTTCACGGATTCTCTTGCTCAGGACGAAGTTGTCGGGATCCTTCGCCAGATACTCGTCGTGGTTCCCCATGAGAACGACGGCACACCGTTCCTGGACAAGACTCAGGCATGCGGCCGGCGCGGCCCCATACCCCACGACATCACCGAGGCAGAGGATTTCATCGATCCCTTGGGAATCAATATCCACAAGCACGGCATCCAGAGCGTCTATGTTGGAATGTATGTCCGAGATGAGGGCGATTCGGGGCATGGGACACGCAATGGTAAGGGGCTTTCGGGGTATTGGCAAATTGCGTCCTCATTCTACCGGAGAGAGAGGCCACCAAGCGCCCTACCCCTGGATGCCTCTCCCTGATTGTGCTGCCTGTGCATATTATCTGCCGGTCACTCCCGACCAGGCATCCTCGCTGATGCGAGGACTAACTCCGGTATGATTAAGCCTCCTCCACAGGCGCCTTTTGTGGCTACTCTTGCCCGTGCCCGAGAACGAATACGACTATCTGGAGCTGGCCTTACCTGGCTTCAGCAAGGCGCGCCTGATCGTGAAGGCTGCCGGGGATAGCCTCAGGCCGCTGGGGTTCAAGGGGAGCAAGTTCGATTTCTACCGATTTGCCAACCGCTTCCGGCTTGCTACCTCCTTTCGAGGCATGGATCTGGAGGGATTTGCCCCTGAGACCGCGGATGGATATGGAGCCCTGACTCGGGTCTTCTTCTCATGGTCCGCCTTTGAGGGATACTCAGACTTGGCTGGCGATCCCGCACCACCTTACAAGACCCTTCTGGCCCATCATCCACGCCACCATATCCGTGATCTTGCGAAGCTTTGCCGCGAACAGGATCCACAGAACCGACTGGGGGAATTCCTCAGAGAACATGCACAAAGCGCCCCACAGGTTATCTTCCTGACAAAGTTTCAGGAGGGAATGGATCTGGCCGTCCTCACACACGCAGCCTGCATCCGCCACATCTTCGCTCACGGACGCCTCACCGCTCACCCTAATGGACTGCCGGCCGAGAACATGACTACGATCTGCGATGCCCTGAGCAGCTTCATCGCGGACTTTATCAGGAGTGATTTTGACCGCAGAGTGAAACTGTCAGAGGCTTTTAAAGGATTCTAAGCAGTTTCGTATGGAGCTTCAGCAGTTTGTAGATTGGATTCATCAAATTCCGTACGGGAAGAAGCTCCCAGGGGCGCTCTATATCGCACAGCCTACTGACTGGAGTACTTTATCTCCTGCACTCGCGGCGACGATCGAGAGGGCGATGATCGCAGCAAAGCCCGATCCCGAATGGAACCTTCTCAAGCTCCACACAGATCAGGTTGCCATAAGCTTTCTCACATACCCTGATTTCGACGCAGATCCTCATCCTGCCCTAGCCGAGGCCGTTAAGATCAACATGAACTCGGGCACAATCTCCAAGACCGACTACCGCAAGCGAGCCAACCCTCCAATCCTTCACCGCAATGAAACCTTCTTACCCGCGAATGATCCTCGTGTGCCGATCTTCACTTCACTCACCAAGCAAGAGGAGGAGGCAGGTCTACTGCGCGATCTCTCACGTATCGGCATGCGGATCCACTGGGAGACTTTGCTCAAACGGTGCGGCCTCAGCTACGAGGGCCATCAGTTGGTCAAAATCGAGAAGGGGTCGACCTCCTCAATCGCACCAGCTGATGCCACTGTGGAACGCCACCGCACAGCCATCAAACGCTACGACCTCTCTCGCCCTATCAAGATCGCCTTAGAGCGTGGACTCATTCAGAAGCGCCATACACTTTTCGACTATGGATGTGGTCACGGCATGGATATCGAGGCTCTCCAAGGCCTGGGCTACACCATCAGTGGCTGGGATCCTGCCTTCCGCCCCAAAGCACCCAAAACCGAGGCAGACATAGTCAATCTCGGATACGTCCTGAACGTCATCGAGAACCCTAGGGAGCGTATTGAGGCGATTAAGGGAGCATTCGCACTCACTCGCAAAGCCCTATTGGTTTCCGTCATGGCAGAGGGCCAGCAGACTGTTGCCCACACCCGAGCTTGTGGGGATGGCTTCCTCACTAAGAACAATACCTTTCAGAAGTTCTATGCCCCGGGGGAACTGGAGCACCTCATCGAGGTGACTCTCCAGGCCGAGGTCATCACTCTCTCATTGGGGATCTGTATCGTATTTCGCGATCCCGATGATGCCGAGGCATTCGAGGCATCCCGCAGTCATCGTCGGATCGACTGGCTTGATCTAAGTTCACAGCTCAAGTTCACCTCACCCTCAGCTCGTGAGCATCGTCGTGCAGATCGCTACGAGCTGCATAAGGAACTCTTTGACAGCTTCTGGAGTAGCCTGCTCGAGTACGGCCGCACCCCAGAGCCTGGCGAGTACGATCGTATCGCAGAGATCCGCAAGGCAGCTGGCGGCCTATCCCGAGCTGTCTCTCTCGTAGTTCAGAAAAACAGTGAACCCCTCTGGCAACTTGCCCGCAAGGCTCGCGGCGAAGATGTCCTTGTCTATCTCGCCATGACCAATTTCCGGAAGAAGTTCTTACGCCGAGAGATCC
>JBEAOJ010000277.1:0-3399 GCA_041164985.1 Verrucomicrobiota bacterium
CAACGACGGGTGCATCATTTCCAGAAGCGAGGAAGCCAAGGCTCTCGGAATTCCCATGGGTGCTCCTTTGCATGAACAGCTGAAGTTAATCCGGGAGCACGGGGTCAAGGTTTTCAGTTCCAACTACACCCTCTACGGCGACATGAGCGCCAGGGTGATGAGTATCCTCCGCGATGAAGTACCGGCCATCGAGGTCTACTCCATCGACGAAGCATTCCTAAAGCTTCCCAAGGGATTCACCGAGGAGCAGGCACGAGCCCTGAGAGCCAAGGTGCTTCAGTGGACGGGCATCCCTGTCTGTATTGGAATCGGCTCCACGAAACTCCTGGCAAAACTCGCCAACCGCCATGCCAAGAAGAACAAGGCTCTCACAGGTGGAGTCTTCGATCTCGGGAACTACTGGGATCCGGATGGAATCATGGCCGCTACCCCTACAGAAGGCCTCTGGGGTGTGGGAAAGAACCTTGCCATGCGACTGAAGGGGATGGGTGTCACCACGGCATTGGAATTCAAACAGGCCGATCCCTCTTCTGTCCGCAAGAGCATGGGAGTGATTGGCGAGCGGATGCTCAGGGAACTCAATGGGATCCCCTGCCTGGAGCTGGAAGAAATGCCCCCGGATCGGAAGGGAGTCATGGCTAGCCGTTCCTTCGGCAGCCCTGTTGAGATGCTTGAGGAGCTTGAGGAGGCTCTTGCCAACCATGTCGCCCGAGCCAGCGAGAAGATCCGTCGCTATGGCCTCCTCGCCACTCGGATGGAGGTCTTCATCAAGACAAACCGCTTCAGGAATGATGACCGCCAGTATTGCCCTGGCATAGGCATCACGCTGGATAGGCCAACCAATGGGACAGCGGAATTGATGGCTGCAGCCCGTGAGCTTCTCCATCAGATCTATCGCCCAGGTTACCGCTACAAGAAGACCGGGATCCAACTCGCGAACCTGGTTTCCGAGGAGGAATACCAGCAGGAGCTCTTTGACCGGCCCAAGGAACGCATCGATGTCGACCGCATCGTCGATGAGATCAATCGGCGTCTCGGAGATCCCAAGAACCCAGTCATCACTCGTGCCTCCCAAGGAACACTACGATCAGGAAAGGGATGGTTGATGAAGGCGGAGAGGCATTCCCCGCACTACACGACGGACTGGAGAGAATTGCCCGTGGTGAGGGCATAGGACAAAAAAGTCAGCAAAAGAGAGGAAGACAACGGTGCGAAAGGGGTATCCAGAAACCCCCATCGCTACGCACCAGCCGACTCTTATATCCGCCGGAAGGTGGGAGCGTTGTCCTGAAACCTGTTGGACGGCCGTTCCCAACATCAGAGAGGGCTTACGCCCTCCCGGCAGATGGCCTTTCTGCTCTTAGGTTTCAGAGTCGTTTCTTATGGGTAAAACTTAATCAAGATGGCAAATCCTCGCTTTTGTTCTCCGGATCCGGATTTTGATCCCGTGAAGCCCCTCTGAGCTTACCCCGATGATTGGGCCAGAGCTGGGTTGAGTAATTGCCCCCAAGGGTACCCTTGGGGGCAGCACTCAAACCCAGAAGATGAAAAAAACACGACACACTGAAGAAACGATCATCCAGGTGCTCAATGAAGCACGAGCAGGAGGGGCTGTTGCAGAGATTTGCCGGAGACATGGCATCTCTGAAGCGAGCTTCTACAAGTGGAAGCAGAAGTACGGAGGGATGCAGGTCAGTGAGGCCAAGCGGCTGAAACTGGTCGAAGAGGAGAACCGCAAGCTCAAGAAGCTCGTGGCCGACCAGGCGCTCGACATGATGGTGTTAAAGGAGCTGCTCTCAAAAAAATCCTAAAGCCCAAAGCTCGCCGAAGTGCCATGAGTGAAGTTGCCAGCAGCTTTGGGCTCTCCCAGCGTCGTCTTTGCCGGATCACCGGCTGGAACCGCTCCTCCATGCAGTATCATCCTATGGAACGCCCTGATGGTGCTCTCAGGGATCGCATGCGTCATTGGGCAGATAGGAAGCCCCGATGGGGGTTGCCCATCCTTCATGACATCCTCAAAGCCGAAGGGGTGGTTATCAATCGTAAGCGCACGGCCCGGATTTACCGTGAAGAAGGGCTCTCGCTACGACGCAAGAGGCGCAAGAAGCTGCCTGCCTTGGTTCGGGTTCCCTTGCCCGCTGCCATGCGTCCCAATGAACGATGGTCCATGGACTTCATCCATGACCAGCTTGCCGGAGGGAGGCGCTTCCGGTGTCTGACCCTGGTGGACGACTGCACCCGCCAGTGTCTGGCGCTCCATGTGGATACCTCCATCGGGGGAGCCAATGTAGCCGATCTGCTCGATGCCCTCTGTGACTCTGTGGGAACCCCTGGTTCCATCACCTGTGACAACGGCCCGGAGTTCACGGGCAAGGCGCTTCACCTCTGGGCTCAGAGGCGCAAGGTTCACCTCAACCACATCCAGCCCGGCAAGCCCATCCAGAACGCCTTCATCGAGTCCTTCAACGGCACCTTCCGTGATGACTGCCTTAACCAGCACTGGTTCAGTTCCCTTGAAGAAGCCCGTCTGCTCATCAATCACTGGCGACTTGAGTACAACAACCTGCGGCCTCATAGCTCCGTAGGCCGTATCCCTCCAAACGCCTTCGCCTTGACCTTCACACCAACCCCAACCCATAACCAACTCCTCAACTCAGCCGCGGCCTAAAAAATGGGGGCAAGCTCACCTCTCATATACCGGTAAAGTGGCTCTCCGGCCGGTTCGCCTACCATCATCATGCTTACGCCAGGTTGGGCGATAGCGATGCAATCGCCTAATGCAGCATGGCCATGGACCTCCTCCAGGGTGTCGCACAAATAGACATTCCGTCTACAAACGGAGCAAAAACGGATATCAACGTTATCTGTGGGCAGGAGATTTTCCCACTGCTTCGGACACTGGAAGGTAAATTCGACTTTGCAGTTGGCTATAGGGGTCATTTTGAAGGGTTATAGGTTCTCTGCCTGCTAGTACGTTTCAAGTTGCGTTTGGTCAGGTAGTTTTTACCCAAAAGTGAAAATTCTTTTAGGAGACCTCAAGTAGTCAAAACACAGGTTGACGAAAACTTACGGCGTTCGTATGGGGAAGGATATGGGAGCTTCAAGTCTAAGATCGAGGCCGGCAAGGCTAGCAGCGCTGGAGGAACTATCAGCGGAGGAGTTGATGGAGAGGGCCGCGTCGGCGCGACGGAGGCAAGTGGGAATCCTGCGATGCAGAAAGCCGAGTCCGGAAATCTGGAGGCAAATGCAGGAGGCGGCGCAGGGGTCACTGAAACAAAAGGACTGGGAGGAACATCTTCAGAAGTGCCTTCTGGAGATGGAGAAGGACAACCAGCCGCCCCCGCCCAATCCCTAGAATCAAATTCAGAGGTAGAGCAAGAGGGTGACAGGGAATCCTAC
>JBEAOJ010000278.1:0-4535 GCA_041164985.1 Verrucomicrobiota bacterium
CGGCGCGCTCGGGCGCGTAGACGGGGCGTCCGTTGCGCTCCTTGATGCGGCCGATTTCCTGCGCCAGACGCGCCCGGTCGTTGAGGAGGGCGAGCAGTTTCCCGTCGATCGTGTCGATCGCGTCGCGGAGTTGCCGGAGATCCTCCATGAGGGATTACTTTTCCTCTCCGGATTCCGGCAGGCTCTCCTCGGAGTCGGGTGCCGGTTCCTCGGTATCGAAGGCCACCTCCTCGAAGACCACCGATTCGCGGACTTCGATGATCTCGGTCACCTCGACGGTCTCGGTAACGGATTCGGAACTTTCCTCGGATACTTCTCCCGAGGCTTGCCCTGAGGCTTCCATTGCGGATTCTTCCGTGACGCCGGGGAGTTCGGGCGTGGAATCATCGGATGGCGTGGCGGCTTCCGGTTCGGGCGTCGCCTTGGGAAGGGGAATGTGACGGAGTTCGGAGGCATTCGGCAGCTCGTCGAGATGACGCAGGCCGAAATGATCCAGGAAGTACTGCGTGGTCGCGTAGAGCAGCGGACGGCCCGCCACTTCGGCGCGACCCGCGATCTTCACCAGGCCCCTGTCGAGGAGCGTCTGCATGACGCCGTCGACGGAGACGCCGCGCACGGCCTCCATGTCGGCGCGGGCGATCGGCTGGCGGTAGGCGATGATGGCAAGGGTCTCGAGGGCCGAAGGGCTGAGTCTGGTGGGCTTCGCCTCGGGATAGAGCGCGCGGAGCCAGGGAGCGTAGCCCGGTGCGCTGGAGAGGAGCCAGCCCGTGGCGGTCTCACGCACCTGATAGGCGCGGCCCGAGGCGGCGACCTCGGCCTGAAGCTCGACAAGCGCCTCGCGGATATCGGCCTCCTTGATCCTGGCGAAGGCGGCGGCCACCGATTCCGGCTCCGCGGTGGCGGCGCCCTTGAGATGGGTGACGAGTTCCTTCGGGGTGACGGCTTTCTGGGATGCGAAGAGGATCGCCTCGATCACATGGGAGAGGGGGGGCACTTCGCCCGCGGGAACGGAGCCATGGAGCGCCTCCTCGGTGACGGCTTCGGGCACGTCGGATGTCCCGGATTCGGCGGAAACCCCGGCGGCTTCCATCTCGTCGCCTTTTCCTTGGTCTTCGCCTTGATCTTCCACTTCGACGCCGGATTCCTCGCTGCTTTCGTCCATGACTTCCACCGTGGTCTCGATGGTCTCTTCGGAAACCTCAACTTCGGCTGATTCCTGATCCGCCGTTTCCACGGGATCCTGAAAGGCCGGGTCTGCGGGGAGTTCCTCAGTCTTCTGCTTCTTGCGGGATTTCTTGCTCATGGGGATTCCTGAAATGATTCCTTGGCGGCTTCCTGTTCCTGCGGCTCTTCCTCGCCCTCCAGGGTGCGGTCGAGCCAGATTTCACCGAATTGTTCCTCCTGACGCACGCGGAATTGTTTCATCCGGATGAGTTCCAGGATCGCGAGGAAGGTGACCACCAGCTCGGAACGGGTGGAGGCCTCGCCGAAAAGCTCCTCGAAACGCATCGACACACCGCGATCCACGATCCGCATGAGGTGATTGATCCGGTCGGTGACGGTGAAGACCTCTTCCCTGATCTCGCCGGTCTTCTCCTCGGTGGGAAGGCGCTTGAGGGCCCGCTGGAAGGCGTTGATCAGGTCGAAGATGCCGACGTCGCCGAGCATCATGGTGTCGTCCAGGATCGGGGCGTGGGCCGGATCCAGCGAGACGGCGCGAGGGAAGAGAGCGGCCTGCAGCTCCTCCTTGTCGCGGAGGTGGGCGGCCGCCTCCTTGAACTTCCGGTACTCGATGAGCTGCCGGATGAGCTCCCAGCGGGGATCATCCTCCTCGGCCTCCTCCTCGGGCATCTGCTGGTCCTTGGGAAGCAGGGTGCGGCTCTTGATGTAGAGAAGGTTGGCGGCCATGACGAGGAACTCCCCGGCCACCTCGATGTGGAGCACCTCGAAGGTCTCGAGGTAGGAAAGGTACTGCTGGGTGATCCTCTCGATGGAGATGTCGTAGATGTCCACCTCGTCCTTCTTGACGAGGTAGAGCAACAGGTCGAGGGGGCCCTCGAAGGCCTCCAGCCTGACTTTGTACTCGGACTCCATCAACCCGTCCCGGGGGCCTAGCGGCGGTAGCCGCGGCGTTCGACCTCGCGTGCCACGCGGACCTTGTGCTTCGCCTTCTCCTTGACCTTGGTCTTCCGCTTGCGGAGCTGGGCCACGATCTTGTGAACGCAGAGGTCGATGGCGGAATAGAGGTCATCCTCCGCGTCTTCGGCGTGGAGGTCGGGGCCGGGAAGGGCAATGTGGATCTTCACCTGATAGTCCTTCTTCTTGGAGCGGTGCTCGTCGAAGAGAAGGACGACATGGGCGGCCAGGATGTTGTCCGTGTATTCCTCGAGATGGGCCACCTTCTCTGCCACATGGGCGTGGATGGCGGCAGTGAGCTGAACGTGACGGGGACTGATGTGGATTTGCATGGGATTGTGGACTTGTCTTTCTATCTCCTTTTTAAGGCCGGGGGGTGCTTCGCGCCACCAAAATGCGGCCCACCCCCTATGTTTACTTGCTTGACGCGTAAAAGGTGCTGATCGCCTGCACGAGGCCGGGAATGTCGTGTTGAGGCGCCTCCAGATCAACGGGAAGGCCGAGCTTCCGCATCTCCTCCGAGGTGACGGGTCCGATGCTGGCGGTGGCGAGGCCCTTCGGAAGGGGGAGGTTCAGCGCCATGAAGTGGGCGGCCGTGGAGGCGCTGGTGAAGGTGATCATGTCGGCCCCCTCTTCGCGGAAGCGGCGGATGCCGCCCGAGACATCGCCGGTTTCCGGAACGGTCCGGTAGACCGGCACGTCATCGACGATGGCCCCGAGCTTCTCAAGCTCCACGGCCAGCATCTCCCGGGCGCCGGCCGCGCGGGGAAGGAGCATCTTGAGATGCTCCACGTTCATCTCCTTGAACTCCTCCAGAAGCGACTCGGCGACGAATTCCTTCGGGATCAGGTCGACGGCGAAGCGGTATTCGCGGACCTTCCTGGCGGTGCCGTTCCCGATGACGGCGATCCGGGCGCCGCCGAGATCGCGCGCATCCTCGTGGGCGGCGTAGAAGGCATTGAAGAAAGCCTCCACACCGTTGGGGCTGGTGAAGACGATCCAGTCGTAAGTGCGGACATCGGCCAACGCCTCGACGAAGGCGGTCTTCTCGGCCGGGGGCTCGATCCGGATCGTCGGGAGCTCGTAGGCATCGGCTCCCATCCCGCGAAGTTGGGCGAGGAGGCCCCCGGCCTGCTGGCGCGTGCGTGTGACGGCGATCCGCTTCCCGAAGAGGGGGCGGCTCTCGAACCAGTTCAGGGTCTCCCTGAGCTTCACCACGTCGCCGAAGACGGCGATCGCCGGCGCCTTGAACTCTTTCTCGAGGGCCAACGCGGCGATGGTGCCGAGTGTGCCGGTGAGTGTTTGATGGCGGCCCGTGGTCGCCCAGCGGACCAGCGCCATGGGCGTCCCCTTCGGCATTCCCGCGGCGGCAAGCTGTTCCGTGATCGGCCCGAGGCGTTCGACGCCCATGAGCATCACCTTGGTGCCGGGTGCGGTGGCGATCGCCTTGTAATCGATGCCCGAGGTCTCCTTGCCGGGTTCCTCGTGGCCGGTGAAGATCGTCAGGACGGCATTGCTGGCGCGGTGGGTCACCGGGATGCCCGCATAGGCAAGGCCGCCGATTGCCGAGGTGACGCCCGGGACGATCTCGAAGCGGAGGCCCGCGGCTGCGAGTTCCTGGGCTTCCTCGCCTCCGCGGCCGAAGAGGAAGGGATCACCTCCCTTGAGGCGGACGACCCGCTTGCCCGCGGCCGTGTGCTTCACGAGCAGGGCGTTGGTCTCCTCCTGCCGGAGGGCATGGCGTCCTGCCGTCTTGCCAGCATAGATGATCTCGGCGACGGCGGGGACGTGGCGCAGGAGTTCCGCATTGGAGAGGTAATCGTAGATCACCACCTCGGCCTGCTCGAGGCATTCACGGCCCTTCAGGGTCAGGAGCCCCGGATCGCCCGGACCTGCGCCAACGAGGAAACAGATGCCCTGTGCGGGCTTGTCGCCCGCGTCTGCCGGCGAGAAGGCGGTTTTCTTGGAGGATTTTTTCGTCATGGGATTTAATCAGCGGTTCCTTAGGTGGCGAGGAGTTGGTCGACGACGCGTCGTGCGGCTTCGGCCGGAGTGGCCGCCTCGGCACGGCCCGTGCGGGGGGCAATCGGGGTGGCGTGCTGATCCGCCACATAGACGCCGCTCAGCGAGAGGATGCCGTTGCGTTCGGTCGCCAGGGAGCCGAGGGCAAGATGGCAGCCGCCGCCGAGGTGCTTCAGGACAAGGCGCTCCGCCTCGACGCAACGCGCCGTCGTGGCATCGTGCAGCGGGCGGAGCAGTTCCACGGCGCGGTCGGCAACGCGCGTCTCCACGGCAATCGCTCCCTGGCCGGGTGCCGGAAGCATCCAGTCGAGCACTTCGAGTGAGAGACTCAGCCCCTCGATCCGCAATTCCCCGGTGGAAAGATCGTGACCGAGGCG
>JBEAOJ010000279.1:0-6040 GCA_041164985.1 Verrucomicrobiota bacterium
GCCCGGGAGATTCCATGATGGCGGAGATTGATGGGAGGGAGCAGATGTTTGTTTTTAACACGATCCCAAGCACGACGAAACAGGCAAAGTTCCTTCTCCACACGGACGCCCGAAAATCGGAAGAGGCGAAGGCTTGGACGTGTAAGCCAAGTACATTCTCTAAAAACTTTCCCAATGCCCGGAAGGTGACGGTGCTGCCCACGGGAGAGATCCGTGATGCCAGTTGAGCCGCTGATGTGATACCGCGAGCTGGTGATGGTAATTGATCACTGCCTGCGGTCAATCCGCAGCTGGCAGAGTTGGAGTGTCTGACCGACGAGCATGGTAATTGATCACTGCCTGCGGTCAATCCGCAGCATCTGGATCGTGGATGCTTCGGCACCGCAGATGGTAATTGATCACTGCCTGCGGTCAATCCGCAGCGTGATCGAGAGACCGAGCACATCGGCCCAGATGGTAATTGATCACTGCCTGCGGTCAATCCGCAGCTCCAGTTCGATCTGAAGCTTCCGGATCGCCATGGTAATTGATCACTGCCTGCGGTCAATCCGCAGCTCCAGCTTGGGATTCCCGGCGATGATGGCTATGGTAATTAATCACTGCCTGCGGTCAATCCGCAGCCTTGTGGAGCGAGTACCCCTGCGGGTGGGAATGGTAATTGATCACTGCCTGCGGTCAATCCGCAGCTCTGGCTGGCCACGGCCGTCATGGGTGCCGATGGTAATTGATCACTGCCTGCGGTCAATCCGCAGCATGGGACGAGGCGGCCTCCCTCTCACCACCTTTTACCTATTTTTGCCGCTCCTAATGCAAAATTAGGGATTATCGTGTAAAGGTTTGGAAGATTGGATGCCGCAGTAGGCCGCCAAGCGAAGCTGTATAGCTCATACTGCGAGCGCTGGCGAACACCCTGCGGCGCCAAAATCCCAAACCGCCCTACTTCAGTTCCGGCGGGAGGGGCAGATTCTTGATCTGCTGGGCCGCGTTGCGGTGGCAGACGAGAATGGCATCGTCGGTCTCGACGACGACAAGGTCGCTGACGCCGCAGAGGGCGACGGTTCTTTTCTTGGCGACGACGATGTTGCGGCCGGCATCGAGGGTGACGACCGGGCCGACGAGGGTGTTGTCGTCGGCATCCTTGCCAAGGTGGTCGGGAAGGGCTGTCCAGGAGCCGACATCATCCCAGTCGTACTCGGCGACCAGGGCCGCGACATCGGAGGCCTTCTCCATGATGGCGAAGTCGACGGAGATCTTGGGAAGCTTCGGAAAATTCTCGGCAAGGTAGGCCTTCCCGTCCCCTTCGCGGGGATAGTTCCGGATGAAGTTTTCGAGTTCCGGTTGGTGACGATGACACTCTGAGAGGAAGGTTTCCGCCTGCCAGAGGAACATGCCGGCATTCCAGCCATGCTTTTTCCCGGCGAAGAATTCCTGCGCCCGGTCCGCATCGGGTTTCTCGACAAAGCGTTTCACCGCAAGGAAGCGACTGGAACCCTTTGTCTCCAAGTCGGCTCCAAGTTCGAGGTAGCCGAATCCGGTCGATGCGTGGGTCGGGGTGATCGAGAAGGTGAGGATGGCGGTATGCTCCGCGACGAAGGCGGCCGCTTCCCCGACCTGTCGACGGAAGGTCGCCGCATCATGGATCATGTGATCGGCCGGGAAGAGCGCCACGAGGGCATCCGGTCGGAGAGCGCTTGCGATGGCTGTGGCAAGGGCGGCCGCGGGGGCGGTGTCGCGTTTGGCCGGTTCGGCAATCATGTTTTGCCTCGGCAGGAAGGGAAGGGCGGCGATCGTGGCCTCCAGTTGAACCTCGTTGGTGAGAATGAAAATCCTCTCCGGGGGGATGATTCCCTCAAACCTGCGGGCGGTCTGCTCGAGCAGGGACTGGTCGCCGAGAAGCTTGACCAGATGCTTCGGTGTGGCGGAGCGGCTGACGGGCCAGAAGCGTTCTCCGCTGCCACCGGCCATGATGAAGAGAAAGAGGCGGTCGAGGGGAAGCCGGGAACTGGAAGCTGGGAGCTGGGGCATGGGGAAAGTCAAAGGTGAAGTGGAAATTTGGCCACAAGAGGCACAAAAAGCACACCGGGCTAAAGGACGAGTTTTTTAAATTGTACCACAGGAGAACCAAAGTTCACCAACATACCATGTCTGATTCCTGTGGCTCGGAGATACCCCAGAACTTGGGCGGTATGGATAGAAGTAAGAGATTCACAGGCTTTGATTTCAAGAATCAAGCCGCGCTCCATAAGCAGGTCCGCGATGTAATCGCCCAATATCGTTCCATCCTCATCCTTCACGGGGATCCGGAACTGGCGCTCGACGGAAATGCCGATTTTTTCCAAACGATGAGCCAATCCATTTTCATAAACCTTTTCCAAGTGCCCCCATTTCAGAAAGGAATGCATCTGCAGTGAGCAATTCCTCACGCAATCGGCAAATCGTCTGGCTTCCTCATCGGTCATTTCGGCCATGGCGTGCGCTCAATCCGCTTCTTTGTGCTTTCTGTGCATTTTGTGGCAAATGAAAGCTTTTCCTGTCTTCCTGGTTACATCATCCCAGCCCTTTCAGGGTTGTCTTGAGCGTCTCAAGTTTTTCTGCCCACTTTTCACGGCGCTGGCGGTGATCCTCGAGCACGGTGGCCGGAACTTTTTCGACGAAGGAGGTGTCGGCCAGTTTGGCCTCCACCTTGTTGAGTTCGGCCTCGACCTTGGTGATCTCGGCGGCGATGCGCTTCCGCTCGGCATCCAGATCGACCAGTCCCTCCAGCGGCATGTAGATGGTTCCCAGGTCGGTGACGACGCTGGGAGTCCCGGCCGGTGGAATATCTTTCAGGATCTCCAGGCCGGAGGCCCTGGTGAGACCCGCGAAGATGGCGCGCCGGGAGTCGTGGATCTCTTCCTTCGGGGCCAGCAGGAAGCGGACTTGCTGCTGGGAGGGGATCTTGAATTCCGCCCTGAGGTTGCGCGCGGCATGGATGGCCGCGTAGAGCGCGGTTGTGCGCGTGCTGGCCGCTGTGATCTCGGACTCGGGAAGGTTGAGTAGCTTTTCGGCGGGGGGCACCGTGTAGAGAAGCAGGCCGGCGCGTTCTCCGGTTCCCGATGCGGAAGCGGGGGCCTGGAACCCGAGGCGCTTCCAGAGTTCCTCGGTGACATGGGGCATGAGCGGATGGAGGAGGCGCAGTGTACCCGAGAGGGTGGCGTCCATGACGGTCAGGATGGCGTTCTTGGCCTGCTCGTCCGAGCCGTTCAGGATCGGCTTGGCCGCCTCGACGAACCAGTCGCAGTAATCGCCCCAGAAGAAGTCGTAGAGCAGGCCCGCCACCTCATGGAAGCGGTAGTCGGCATAGGCCCCGCGCAGCGCGGCGTGCATGGTGTCGAACCGGTGCAGGAGGTGGATCGCGATATCGGGAAGGGGAAGTCCGGCCGGATCGGGCGAGGGGTTGCACGTGCCCTGCATCTCGCGGAAGCGGGCGGCGTTCCAGAGCTTGTTGGCGAAGTTGCGGCCCTCCTCGATCTGCTTCTCGTCGAACTTGATGTCCTGTCCCTGCGGCGCGACACGGATGATGCCGAAGCGGAGGCCGTCGGCGCCGTACTTGGCGATCAGGTCGAGCGGGTCGGGGGAATTCCCGAGGCTCTTGGACATCTTGCGGCCCTGCTTGTCGCGGATGATGCCGGTGAAGTAGACATCCCGGAAGGGGATCTCCCCGGTGTACTCCAGCCCGGCCATGATCATGCGGGCGACCCAGAAGAAGATGATGTCGGGTCCGGTGACGAGCACGCTTGTCGGGTAGAACTTCGCGCGGACGGCATCGTCCATGGTGTCGTGGGCCCAGAGCCATGAGGAGAACCAGGTGTCGAGCACGTCGGGATCCTGGGTCCATCCCTCGCCGGGAGATTCGATCTGGATGCGCGGTTCCTCCACGCTGCCCTCCGGCGCATACCAGACGGGGATGCGGTGTCCCCACCAGAGCTGGCGGCTGATGCACCAGTCCTGGATGTTCTCCAGCCAGTGGTCGTAGACCTTTTCCCAGCGCTTCGGGAAGAACCTGATGAGTCCGTTGCGGACGGCCTCACGGGCCTCGACAGTCTTGGGATACTTCAGGAACCACTGCTCGCTGAGGCGGGGTTCGATGGGGACGTCGGCGCGCTCGCTGAAGCCGACGTTGTTCTCATGGGGCTCCTCCCTGGTGAGGAGGCCGAGTTCCTTGAGTCGCTCGACGGCTTCCGCCCGCGCTTCGAAGCGGTCGAGTCCTGCGAAGCCCTCTCCCGCAAGGTCATTGAGAGTCCCGTCGGCATTCATGATGTCGATGACGGGGAGGTTGTGCCGCAGGCCGATCTCGTAGTCGGTCTTGTCATGGGCGGGGGTCACCTTGAGGACGCCCGTGCCGAATTCGAAATCGACCGCCTCGTCGCCGATGATCGGGAGCTGCACCTCGACATCGAGGGGGAGGGGACGCCGGACATGCTTGCCGATCAGGTGGGCGTAGCGCTGGTCCTTGGGATTCACGGCGACGGCCGTGTCACCCATGATCGTCTCGGGACGCGTGGTGGCGATCTCAAGCCAGGTGCCGGGTGCTTCCACCACCTCGAGCTTGAAGTGGTAGAGGTAGCCTTTCTGCTTCTTGGGGATGACCTCCTCGTCGCTCAGGGCGGTGAGGGAAACGGGGCACCAGTTCACCATCCGCTTGCCACGGTAGATCAGGCCCTTCCCGTGGAGATCCACGAAGACCTCCTGCACCTTGCGGGCATAGGCCTCGTCCATGGTGAAGCGCTCGCGCGACCAGTCGCAGGAGGCGCCGAGTTTCTTCAACTGCCCGATGATGATCCCGCCGTGCTTTTCCTTCCACTCCCAGACCTTCTTGAGGAAGGCTTCGCGGCCGAGGTCGTGGCGGGTCTTTTTCTCCTCCTTGCGGAGTTGGCGCTCGACGACGGTCTGGGTGGCGATGCCGGCATGGTCGGTGCCGGGAAGCCAGAGAACCTCGTGTCCGGTCTGGCGGGCGCGGCGGGCGAGGATGTCCTGCAGGGTGTTGTTGAGGACATGTCCGAGGGTCAGGATCCCTGTGACATTGGGCGGAGGGATGACGATCGAATAGGAGGGGGCCGCGGAGGAGGGATCGGCGGTGAAGCAACCGGAATCGACCCAGCGGGCATACCAGGAGGCCTCGACATCCGCGGGGGCGTAGGCTTTGGAAAGTTCGGACATGATGAAGGAGAGGCTTAAAAGAGGGAGCTGTTCAGGCTGAAGGCTTTTAGACTGTCAGGTTGGAGGCAGAAAGCCGAAACGGGAGAATGATATTAATCTGGAACTCAGGAATTCAGGAAGTGGGAAACGATTCTCACCTGTTTTGAGCGGCTCTCCCTCAATCATTCCCTATGAACTGGATGACCTTACGGAACCGCTGATTAAATTAGATATAGAAATCCACCGGCTTAGCCGGTGGTGATGGGAGATTGGCTATGCCTGGACAATGAGAGAGGGGAGCCATTTAGGCTCATCTGCAGAAAGTGTTTTGTAAGCATGCTTACGTGAGAGGAGGTCGATAAACAGGATTTTGGCCTCGTACAGAGGCCGAATCTCAAAGCCACCGGCTCTGCCGGTGGTTGTTTACTCGGCATGTGTTATAATGCGATGCTATGCCGGATAATAGTTTTTGTGTAGATTGGCAGGCATGAACAAGCAGCTGGGTTTTTCTACGGGCGAGTATGCTGGGAAGAAGAAGGCGACCAGGAGGGAACGCTTCCTTGGGGAGATGGAGAAGGTGGTGCCTTGGGGGAAGCTTATCGCCCTGATTGAGCCGTGATATCCCAAGGGTGAGCGAGGGAGGCCTCCGGTGGGAATTGAGAGGATGCTAAGGGTCTACTTGTATTGAGTCCCGTTTCATCCAAAAAGACCAAGCGCCGTACGTCCCAGTGGATCTGAGAGCGCTTCCACCACGCCCTGGCTTCCTTGATATCAGGTCTCTCTTGCTCGGCGGCGTTTAGGGTTTTTTTTATAGCTCAGGCCCAGACGCTCCAAGCGATGCCAGAGCGCCGTAGTACCCAAA
>JBEAOJ010000280.1:0-3380 GCA_041164985.1 Verrucomicrobiota bacterium
GAAGAGAGGGGAAGTTCAATCATTCATCCCGGAATTTGCATTGGGAATTTCTGAAAACATAGGAGGCCGTGTTAAAAAAGTTAAAAAGGTGAAATGTTACAACCAAGGCTCTGAAACGAGACCATGGGGTGGTCGAGTTCTAGCCACCGAAGGTGGACCCAGAGGGTGAGCCTTGCGGGAGCAAGCGAGTACAAAAGAGTCGCGTAAGATCCCGTCCCGCGACTGCGGGAGGGCCCAAGGGCGCCACCGCTTGCCGACCGCCGAGCGCCTGGTGGCACGGCGTAGCCTGTCCCGCAGTTGCCGGGACAGTCCCAAAAGGGACGAACCAAACACCCGGGTGGGTATGCGGAAAACTGCGACTCATACCATCTCCACTTTTATTCCGGTAGAATCGGCTGGTTCTTTCGGCGATGGGCGTTGTTGTCATCCCTCGGGTCATGTTCAGATTGACGCCACTTGCCGCCCGGCAAGCTGTGGCGCCCTGTTGGGGCTACCTTCGGTAGTTTTCCGCGGCTCCTTTGTACTCGCTTGCTTTGCCTCGACCTCCCCCAAGGCCCTCGACCTTCGGACTGCTTGAACGGCACTTTTCTCCCAAAAACCCTTCCGCCCTCACGGGCTTGCCTAGGACAATTTCTCCGCATCTCTTCCAAGAGATTTGGTTCGCCCGTTGGGTTCATACGCCGAATGCGGATGAATACAAGTCGACCTTCCCAAGGTCGCGTTTCCACGGGCTTGGTTGCCTTCGGGCTTTTGACTTGCCCGCACCAGGCTCGGCCCGCCCTTTCGGGCCCCGCATTTGAGGGATCTATCCAGGGCTTTTCCAAGGCCCTGTATGGCCTCGCCCTGAAGGGCTGTGCGTCGCTCAGACCTCATCCTGCCTCCCGGCACTCGATGTTGCCTGGCCCATCACCGAAATCCCTTCTCCATTTCCACCAGCCTGATCATGGAAATGGTAAAACGCTCCGTCAGGGATTGGCAGAAATCGGTTCAAGGTGCCTGAAAAGGGAGCCATCCATCCATCGGGTTCCCTTCCCTCCGAAACGGATCTCAAATCCGGGTGTGGATGAGAGACAGCGGGCCTTCAGGCAAAGATGGTGGAGTCCTTTTTCGAGATGCACGGGTATGTACAACCATTCCTTTCCTCCTGGCCATCCCTGAGACTTGTCATCAACATTGAATTCCTTGATCTGCACATCCCCGTAGATCTGAAACTGATACACATCCGTTTCCGGAACGCTGAACCAAGCGTCCACGGTGAAATCGTTTTCCTTGCCAATCCCGGCCTTGGCAAGCCAGTCACCTTCGGAACGCGTCGAGGTGACGGGGGGCTTTCCCTCCGCCTGGACTTGAAAGCCATCGGCAAGCTGCTGACCGACGGGAATGTCGACAGGGGGTAATGCTTTGGGCGGAGTGATTGTCAAATCGATCGGTTGACCCAAGGTCATGTTGCTTAATGACTTCTCTCCACCGATGAAAGCGACCGGAAACAAGCGCACGGGACCCTGACCAAACAGGGCGGCAGGAATCATGACGGTCCCCTTGTCTCCAGGAATCTCCCCGACGAAGCGGCCGTTATGAATCAGAGCGAGGGATGTCGCCCCGGAAAGCGAAACCGTGATCTCGACACGCTCGTCCCAGGCATAGTCGCGGCGTTTCGGCGGAATCACCGCAAGCTCCTCCTTTCGGTTGCGGACATTCACGGGGAGAACCATGCGGCCCTGCGTCCCAAGAGTGTCGGCTCCACGCGCAATCACGTAAAGTTCCTGGGGACCGTCGGAAAGCTTTGTCGTGTCGAGTTCGAAGCTCTCACCGGGCTTCACCTTCATGATCAGTATGCCCATGCCGGAGTAGAGTTCAAAGGATGCCGGCTCGATGCCATCGGGTGACTTCGCGCTGGGGGTGATCCGCGCCATACCCCGGATCACGGACGGGGGATTGACCCCCTTCACACTCACCTCGAGCCTCCGCCCCCACGGCCTGCAGAGGGCATCACCGACGATGAGTAACTGATACGGGGTTGACAGCGACTGATAAAAAGCCTCCCCCATCGAACATCCCCGGCCGTAGAAATACTGGATGAACGGCGTCGGGAACTTGGCTTGGAATGAGAAGGGCTCCGCGACAGTTCCCGATGCGCCCGCGGCACCGTGGCGGATGAATTCCGAGAGGGGGGTCTGGCCGCTATCCCCTGCCATGCAGCCTCCTGTGCTCGTGAAGTGCTCGCAGATGGCTCCCGGAAGAATGGTGCTTCCGGAGTCGCTCCAATTGAATTTTGCCGACCCCACGCAGACTCCCGCGACATCGGGCTTTCCTTGGGGGAGAACGCCGGAAAGTATCTCGCCTTTCACCCTCTCCTCGGCCAGTTTCTCAACAGCGCGCTGAAAGCCCCATTCACGGGTCCAGGAGCGTACATCGTCGTTTTTCATGAAGTAGACAGTGCCGGCAGGACGGGTGCCATCGGCCGCCACGCTCCGCTTCAGCGAGGAGATGGCCTCTTGTACGGAATTCCCGCACCCGCTGGTGCATGCCAGAACGGTGGAAATCAGGTAACGCATGCCCTCTCCGGGACGATCCACCGTGATCTTTTCCCCTTCCTGCCCCAGGAAGTCGGAGCCGCGCAACCCCATGGCAGGAAGCATCTCGAACTTCCGTTCTTTCATGAGTGCCATCAGGTCCTTGAAATCGGCGCGACTTCGAAGCGATTTGAAATCCTCATCATGACTTCCGGTGACATGTGCGTCAAACCACCCGTTTTGGGAGGACTCCTTGAGTGCCGCCATGGCCTCATCGGGGCGCTCTAGCAGGGCAAGGAAACGCGCGATCTCAAAGTGAAGGACAGAATCATAGGCGTGATACTTTTTCAACGCGATCAACGTGTCGGCGGAGGCTGAAAGTTTTTTCCTGGCCTCTTCCATGCTGTCACCCGCTGCCGGTGAGTTCGTGTTCACGGACGGTACGTCGCGGGCGGTGCTCTCCCCTCCGTTGGCTTTTTGTTGTTGCTCAAGCAGTTTTCTGTACGAATCGATCGTTTCCAAGGCCTTGGCCCAGGTCTCCTTCTGCTCATCGGTCCATTTCGCGAGACTGGCGGGTGATTGCATCCGACGGGCATAAAAGTTGGCGTGGTTGAGATCGATGTAACCGACGCTTCTGCCAAGCACATACTGCCAATGGTAAGTAAGGGAATTGATCGACGCCCTGGGAAGACGATAAGGGGTGAGTTTCACCGATCCCGCATCCCCGGAAAAATCGATCTCCGTTGGAAAATCAGCCGAATACAAAATCGCATCGGTCTGTTTACCCAAACGTCGACCGTCCAAGGTCTTCAGGACGGGGAAAAGGATTTTTTCACGGAAGTCATCGACCGTCATCCGATCGAAACT
>JBEAOJ010000281.1:0-5375 GCA_041164985.1 Verrucomicrobiota bacterium
TTCGTAGACCGCAGGCGACACCCCGCTGGAAATCCGCGACCGCGCCCTGCTTGAGCTTCTCTACGCCTGCGGTCTACGAATCGCCGAGGCCTGCAGCGTGCGGTTGGAGAACCTCGACCAAGAGGGAAGCGTCATCCGCGTCACCGGGAAGGGAAACAAGACCCGCATGATCCCCGTCGGAAGCGCCGCGCTCGAGGCGCTGAAATTCTATCTTACCAATGCCCGCCCCAAGCTCGTCTCGGCACGCTCGGGAGCGGCGATTTTCCTCTCGGTGCGGGGTCATCCCCTCACCCCGGCACGCATCTGGCAGCTTGTACGCCATTACGCGAGGCAGGCCGGGATCGAGGAAGCAGTCCATCCCCACCAACTCCGCCACTCCTTTGCCACCCACCTGCTCTCCGGCGGAGCCGACCTCCGCATCATCCAGGAGATGCTCGGCCATGCTTCCATCGCCACGACACAGATCTACACGCAGGTGGACAGGAGCCAGTTGAAGTCCATTCACCAGAAATTCCACCCGAGAGGGTGAGGATAAATTTCACCATGAAGCACATGAAGCAATCCTTCATGGCCTAGTTCTCTTCTTCATGATCTCCATGAACTCCATGGTAAATCTTTACCGCATCCCTAAGTGACCACCCCCAACCAACAGCTTTTGGCATGTCAGGAAGGGTCTGATGATTTGCCAGAGTGCGATTATTGATCTATATAGTTTCTCAGTGAAAACTACGTATACAGTGACTCAGGCCCAAGCAGCCCTTCCCCGCCTTCTCAAACAGGCCAAGACAGATCTTGTGACGGTGACCCGCCGGGGCGAGCCCGTGGCATTTCTCGTATCGCGGGAACGAATGGAAGCCTTCGTTGAAACACTCGAAATCATGGCTGATCCCGCGGCCATGAAGCAGGTGCAGGATTACGAGCGGGGGAAGATGAAGTTCCACCCTCTTCCTGAAGAGTGAGTCCCGTTGTTTCCCTTCAGGTTCTGGAGTTCCTCCAGAACCTACCCCCCGAACCCAGGCGGGCACTTCGGCTTGGAATCAAAAGACTCCCCAAACACCTTGGCGACATCCGCCCCCTCGAGGGGAAGTTGCGGGATTATTACCGACTTCGCGTCGGCAGTTATCGGGTGATCTTCAGGAGACGCATGGAAAAGGGGAATTCCTTGGTGGAATGCCTCTATGCGAATCGCCGATCCATCGTGTACGAAGTCTTTGAAAAACTGGCCGGGCATCCCGAGGCGTAATCCAAATAACCACCCTCCTTTTTGCGTGACAGGAAGGGGATGAAACAGGCTTTCTTGTGGGATGAGCAACGGACCCCTCGCAGGTAAAGTCGGCGTCGTTTTCGGCGTCGCCAACAAACGCAGCATCGCATGGGCAATCGCCAAAGCTTGGAAACAGGCGGGCGCCACCCTCCTCTTCAACTATCAGGGAGAGCGCCTCAAGGAGAACGTCGAGGAACTCGTGGCCGAATTCGGTGCCGATACGTTCCTTCAGCCCTGCGATGTCTCGAACGACGCCGAGATCGCTTCTTTCTTCGGCAAGGTCCGCGAGGTCACCCCGAAGCTCGACCTCATGCTCCACTCGGTGGCCTTCGCCCCAAAGGAAGCCCTCGAGGGTGATTTCCTCTCCACGAGCCGCGAGGCCTTCCGCGTCGCCCACGACATCAGCGCCTACTCGCTCGTCGCCCTCTCCCGCGAAGCCGCCCCCATGATGACCGACGGCGGCAGCATCGTCGCCATGAGCTACTACGGCGCCGCCAAGGTCGTCCCCCACTATAACGTGATGGGTGTGGCCAAGGCATCCCTGGAGGCCAGCACCCGCTATCTCGCCTACGATCTCGGCACGAAGAAGATCCGCGTGAACTGCATCAGCGCCGGCCCCGTCCAGACGCTTGCCGCCCGCGGCATCTCCGGATTCGGTGCCATGATCAAGCACTACGAAGAGCACGCCCCGCTCAAGCGCAGCTGCACCACGGACGAACTCGGTCACACCGGCGTCTTTCTTGCCAGCGACGGCGGCAGCGGCATCACCGGTCAGGTGATCTACGTCGACGGCGGCTACGAGATCATGGGGATGTAGTTTGAAAAACCTGAAGGCTGAACCAAGTCGCCGGGAAGCGACGCGGAAGACTGCCGAAAGCAGCCCGTCAGCGGTGACACGGCTTGCCGGAAGGCAAGTGCCATCATTGTTGAAACCTGAAAAGAAACAGAAGGGATCAAATAAACGTATTCCCTCCTCACCTCTTCAGGTTTCACGTTTCAAATCTTATCCTTCTCTCGAGCGGGATCTCCGCAAGCTGATCCCTCTCGCCTCGGGGGTCATCACCGATCCCGCGCGCCTCGCCGAACTGGGGAAGGACAAGTGGTTCGCCGCCTCGCCTCCCGAGATCGCGGTCGCTCCCGGATCCGCCAAGGAGGTCGCCGCCGTGCTCGGTTATGCCGATCGGCACAACATACCCGTCACCACCCGGGGAGCCGGCCACGGCTACGTCGGCGGTTGCGTCCCCGTACGCGGTGGCATCCTGATGAGTATGCACCGGATGAACCGCATCCGCGAGATCAACTGCGAGGACTTCGTCGCCGTGGTGGAGCCGGCCGTCATCACGGGCGTGCTTCAGACGGAGGTTGTCAAAAAAGGGCTCTTCTACCCGCCCGATCCGCAGAGCTACAAGGACTGCTCCCTCGGGGGGAACATCGCCACCAATGCCGGCGGCCCTCGTTGCCTGAAATACGGAGTCACCCGCCCCTATGTCCTCGGCCTCCAGGTGGCGCTGGCCGACGGCACCCTTGTCCGCGTCGGTGGACGCACCCATAAGAACAAGACCGGCTTTGATCTCGTCGGGATGTTCGTCGGTTCCGAAGGAATGCTCGGCGTCATCACCGAGGCGACCTTGCGACTCCTCCCTCTCCCCCCCGCCCGCGTCACCCTTTCCGCCGGATTCGGATCGATGCGCGAAGCCGCCGCCGCCGTGCAGGCAATCTTCAAGGCCGGCTACCTCCCCTGTGCCGTGGAAGTGGCGGACAGCTTCACGCTTCAGTCAGCCCGCAACGCGCACAAGGAGGTGAAGGGAACCTTCATTCCGCCCGGTAAGGCTCATCTGCTTGTCGAGATTGATGGCCAGAAGGCTAGCGTCCTGAGCGAAGGAAAGGCCCTCAAGGCCCTCCTCGCCAAGAACAAGGCCCTCGAGGTCGAGCTGGCCACCTCACCCGAGCGTTGCGACCGGATGTGGGCCCTGCGCCGCGCCTTCTCGGCATCGCTGAAGGCCACCGGCCTCACCAAGCTCAACGAGGATATTGCCGTCCCACGCGGCCGACTTGTCGACCTTATTGCCTTCGCGGAGAAACTGCAGAAAAAGACCGGCTTCCCGATCGCCTGCTTCGGTCACGCCGGGGATGGCAACATCCATGTGAATGTCATGGTCTCCAAGGAACAGCAGGCCAAGCGTCCCAAGGAGATCGAGGAGGTTCTCGATGCGCTCTTCTCGCAGGTCATCAGGTGGGGCGGAGCGATTACCGGCGAGCACGGTATCGGCCTCGCCAAGAAACGCTGGTGGAACGCCGCCACCTCGCCCGAACTCCGCAAACTCCACTCCCTGATCAAGAAAGCGGTCGATCCGAAGGATATCATGAATCCCGGGAAGTTCGTCTGAGGGAGGGCTTGGAATTTTGGCGCCGCAGGGTGTTCGCCTGCACTCGCTACCGCTCAAAGAAGCAGTTTGCGGAGAACTGCCGTCGTCTGATCTCGGTCGAGTTGGCTTGATGCCACGCCAAGGACAAAAGCCTCCCAGTCATCGACATTGAGATGCTCTTCGGGGAGCAGGCCATTCTCACTCAGGAAAACCAGGCAAGTTGCCAAGGCCACACGCTTGTTCCCGTCGATGAATGGGTGATTGCGGCAGAGATAGAAGAGATAAGCGGCTGCAATCTCGACCGGATCGGAGAAAAGCGTTTGCCCCATCATGGTGGCCTGCGGTGCAGCTACTGCGGATTCCAGAAGCGCCTGATCGCGAAGACCGGGCGATCCACCATGTGCTTCCAGCACCTCGCCATGAATCACTTTGACCGCCTCCACCGTCGGGTGAGAGAGAGGATCGTTCACGAGAGACGCTTGAAGAGATCGGCGTTCCTGCCAATCAACCGCTTGGCCGTTGCCCGGGCTCGATCGGGAGTGATCATCGGACGGATCGGCGTGATGATGATGGATCCTCCCTCATGGACGCTCACGTTGACTTGATCCCCTACCTTCAGATGAGCCAACTCCATCAGGGCTGTGTCAAACATCAGCCCTTGGGAGTTACCGATTTTGGTGACTGTCTTGGTCATGTGGTAAAACTAAGTTTAACTAGGACTTGAGTCAAGGAGCCAGCATGGCAAGGAGGCCGAGGACAATGCCTTTGGAGGGAGGCGCGGAGAAATCCGCGTGGCGGAACCCGTCGGGGCGGCAGCGCTTTGTGGGAGCAAAGTGCCGTTCAAAAACCGCGGTAGTCCTACGCCGACCTCAGTGCAACAAAAAACGCGACGCCAAAATCCCAAGCATTCAAGCGTTTGATTATTGAACTTTCAAAAGTTCAATATCAAACACGAGCGTCGAATCGGGTGCAATCACTCCACCCGCGCCGCGCGATCCGTAGGCGAGATTCGACGGGATGAAGAGCTGGATCTTGCCCCCTTCCTTCATGAGCTGCACACCCTCGGTCCAGCCCGGAATGACCCCGTTGAGAGGAAAGGAGATCGGCTCGTTGCGCTTGTAGGAGCTGTCGAATTCGACACCGTCGATGGTGGTGCCGCGATAGTGGACGAGGACTGTGTCGGTGGCCTTGGGGCTCTTGCCCTTTCCCTCGGAGATGACCTTGTACTGGAGGCCGCTCGGGGTGGTTTTGACTCCGGGTTGGGTGGAGTTCTGCTTGAGGTAGGCCTGGCCAAGTTCAAGATTGGATTGGGACATGGGAGTGCTGTTGGTGGCTTGTGATTGATGGGAACAACCGAGGGAGAAAAACGCCAGCGAGAGAGCCGCGGCGGAGGATTTGAGATTCATTGGAAGCGGATCAGGTTGTGGGGCCGATCACCCCTCAAAGGAGCGGACGACGACGCAGGAGTTGTGACCGCCGAATCCGAAGGAGTTGCTGAGGGCCACTCTGACCTTGGCTTCACGGGCCGTGTGCGGGACGTAGTCGAGGTCGCACTCGGGATCGGGATTGTCGAGGTTGATGGTCGGGGGGATGACGCCGTGCTTGATGGCAAGGGCACAGGCGGCGAGCTCGATGCCGCCGGCTGCACCAAGGAGGTGGCCGGTCATCGACTTGGTGGAGCTGACCGGGGTCTTGTAGGCCTCGGCACCAAAGGCATCCTTGATCGCCTTGGTCTCGCAGATGTC
>JBEAOJ010000282.1:0-5665 GCA_041164985.1 Verrucomicrobiota bacterium
TGGAATATGTCTCCGCCGACTGCCCGGCCGAGCATCTCGACAGCGAGCATCCGCTCTTCATCCTCTACACCAGCGGATCCACCGGGAAGCCCAAGGGAATTCTCCACACCACCGGCGGTTATCTGGTAGGCACTTACGCCACCACCAAGTATGTCTTCGATCTTCGCGAGGACGATGTCTACTGGTGCACCGCCGACATCGGCTGGATCACGGGCCACAGCTACCTCGTCTACGGACCCCTCAGCAACGGGGCGACCTGTTTCATGTACGAGGGAGCCCCCAACTGGCCCGAGCCCGACCGCTTCTGGAAGCTCATCGCCGACTACGGCGTCACCATCTTCTACACGGCGCCTACCGCCATCCGCGCCTTCATGAAGTGGGGTGATCACTATCCCAAGAAACACGATCTCTCATCGCTGCGCCTCCTCGGCACCGTGGGCGAGCCGATCAATCCCGAGGCATGGATGTGGTTCAACAAACTCATCGGTCACGAACGCTGCCCGATCGTCGATACCTGGTGGCAGACCGAGACAGGGTCGCACATGATCGCACCGCTTCCCGGGGCCACCCCCTGTAAGCCGGGAACCGCCACGCTTCCGTTCTTTGGGATCGATGCGGCGATCGTCGATGACGAGGGAAGGGAAGTCCCGCACGGTCAGGGGGGGAAGCTTGTGATCCGCAAGCCCTGGCCCTCGATGCTTCGCGGCATCTGGGGTGACAAGACACGCTACCGCCAGCAGTACTGGAGCGAGGTGAAGGGTGCCTACTTCACCGGCGACGGAGCCCGCCGCGACAAGCAGGGGAATTTCTGGATCGTCGGCCGTATCGACGATGTCCTCAATGTTGCCGGTCATCGCCTCGGCACGGCCGAGGTGGAAAGCGCCTTGGTCAGCCATCCCTCCGTCGCCGAAGCGGCCGTCGTCGGCCGTCCTGACGAGATCAAGGGACAGGGAGTGGTCGCCTTTGTGACCCTGCGTTCCGGTCAGAAACCCGGTGATGCGCTCAAGGAATCCATCCGCAAGCATGTCGGCGAGTCCATCGGCCCCATCGCCAAGCCCGACGAGATCCGCTTTGCCGAGCTCCTCCCCAAGACACGCAGCGGTAAAATCATGCGACGCCTCCTCAAGCAGGTTGCCAGCGGTCAGTCGCTGACCGGCGATACCTCCACCCTGGAGGATCTTTCGGTACTGACCAAACTCGCCAAAGGCGAAGAGTAAGGGCTTGGGATTTTAGCGCAGGGCGGTGTTGCTGCTCGGTTGGCGTAGGAACACTACGCCTGCCCTCGCGCGCCTAGCCCTGCATCTAAAATCCCTGCGCCCTTGCTTGGGCTTTGGAGTTCTGGCGATGTTGCGCTGCGCTTGCCCTAGGTTCAGCTACGGCTGGCGCTTGGGCGCCTAGCTGTTTCCTCAAAAGCCCCGCGCCCTTTTTTAGAGCAGGGCGGTGTTGCTGCTCGATTGGCGTAGGAAAACTACGCCTGCCCTCGCTCACCTAGCCCTGCATCTAAAATCCCTGCGCCCTTGCTTGGGCTTTGGAGTTCTGGCGATGTTGCCCTGTGCTTGCCGTAGGTTCAGCTACGGCTGGCGCTTGGGCGCCTAGCTATTTCCTCAAAATCCCCGCGCCCTTTTTTAGTGCAGGTTGTGTTGCTGCTCGGTTGGCGATGGAACACTACGCCGCCCTTTGGGTGACTACCTATCTTGTCAACCCCCCCCTGCGCCTTGGCCTTGGGTCATACAGACCAAGTCCATAGGTTCCCTCTCTTTTTTTGGGTATCTCCAGTTGCACCCTTTTCGACCATTGCTCTCCCCGTCAGGTTTACTAGTGTATTTTCCATCATGACTTCCACTTCCTCCAAGACTGATCCGGCGCTCCGGAAGGTTGCGATCGTCGGTGCCAGCGGCTACTCGGGCGAGGAGCTCTGCGCCCTGCTCGACCGGCATCCGTCGGCCGAGGTGACCGCTGTCTTTTCCCGGCAGCATCAGGGCAAGACCCTTGGTGAGGTGATGCCGCGCTTCTCCGGGTTGAAGATTTCATCATTGGTCTTCACCGAGGCCGATCCTGCCAAGCTGGCCGCTTGCGATGCCGGGGTGGTTTTCCTGGCGCTTCCGCACGGAGTGGCCGCCGAGTATGCGTTGGCTGCCCTGAAGGCGGGTAAAGTGGTGATCGACCTGAGTGCCGATTTCAGGCTCAGGGATGCCGCCGTGTACGCGGATTACTATGGGGGAGAGCATCCGGCACCGGAGCTTCTGAGGGATGCGATCTATGCGATCCCCGAGCTCTCACGGGAGGCGATCAGCAAGTCGCCGCTCATCGCCTGTGCGGGCTGCTACCCGACCAGCATTCAGCTTCCGCTCATCCCCCTTCTCAGGGCCGGACTCCTCGAGCCCGATGGCATCGTTGCCTCCAGCGCGAGCGGCGTGAGCGGAGCCGGGAGGAAGGCGGCCGTCGACTACCTCTACGCCGAGTGCAATGAGAGCATGCGTGCCTATGGACTGCCCAGGCACCGGCATCTCTCGGAGGTGGAGCAGCAACTCTCCCATGCGGCGGGTCACAAGGTGGTGATCACCTTCATCCCTCATCTTGCCCCGATGAACCGGGGTATCCACACCACGATCGTGGCGACTCCTGCGGCTGGAAAAACCTCCACCGATCTCAAGAAAGCTCTCCTTGCAGCCTATGCTTCCGAGCCCTTTGTCCGGATTCGGGAAACCCCGCCCGATACCAAGCATGTTTCGGGGACGAACTTCTGCGACATCGCCCTCTACGATGAGCCGAGGACCGGACGGGTCGTGATCCTTTCGGTGATCGACAACCTCGTGAAGGGTGCCGCCGGTCAGGCCGTCCAGTGCTTCAATGTCCGGGCGGGACTGGCGGAGACGGAAGGGCTGATGTGAGAAAATTATGAAGGATGAATTATGAAGGATGAAGCAAGCTCGTGGGAACGAGCGCGGTAGATCCCGCAAAACGCGGGACCCAAGGGCGCCACCGCTTTCCGGGACGCAAGTGGCGTCAAATCTGAGGCTCGACTTCCCTACCTTTTACTTTTCCACTTTCTCACTTTTTCTCCCTGCCTCCCATCCTCAGTTCCAATTGTCACCTTCTAACGTTTTAACTTTCTAACCTTTCACTTTTCCCCATCCCTTTCATCCCCTTGGCTGGCCCGTCCGTTGCTTCGCATCCGTTACGGATCCCGGTGAGTTCTTTTCGTTCTCGTTTCCAATCTGTCACCTTTTAACCTTTTCACTTTCTAACTTTTTAACCTTCCTACCCATGTCCCTCAAACGCATTGCCGGTGGCGTGAATGCCGCCCGTGGATTTCTCTCAGCCGCCTCAGCCTGCGGAATCAAGCGGACCGGCCCGCTCCGCAGTGATCTCTGCATTGTGGCCTCCGCGACTCCGGCGACCGCGGCCGGGGTTTTCACGACCAATCTGGTGAAGGCCGCTCCCGTCCTGCTCTCCCGTCGTCATCTCGAGTCAGGGAAGGCGCGTGCGGTCCTCCTCAATAGCGGCAATGCCAATGCCTGCACGGGCACGCCCGGACTCCGCGCCGCCGAGCAGTGCGCCAATGCCGCCGCCGTGGCCCTCGGTATCCATGCCGACGAGGTGCTAGTCTGCTCCACCGGCCGTATCGGGGTTCAGCTTCCGCTGCCCAAGATGCTTCCCGGGATCCGTGATGCTGCGGCTTCGCTGAAGGCCTCGCCTGCTGCCGCCCTTGCCGCCGCCAAATCGATCATGACCAGCGACAGCGTGCCGAAGCAGGCCGCCTACGAGGTGAAGGTGGGCGCCAATTCCTTCCGCATCGGTGGCATGGCCAAGGGGGCCGGCATGATCTCGCCGAACATGGCGACGATGCTCTGTGTCATCACCACGGATGCGGCGGTGCCTGCGGCCTTCCTGCGCAAGGCCCTTCGCGAGGCAACCGGGAGGACCTTCAACTGCATCACCGTCGACGGCGACTGCAGCACCAACGACACCGTCCTGACCCTTGCCAACGGTGCTTCCAAGGTCGCCATCCGCACCGCGCCTGAGAGGAAAGCCTTCGCGGATGCCCTGCAGGCTGTCTGCGCCGACCTTGCCCGCGCCATCGTGGCCGACGGGGAGGGGACCTCGCGCGTGATCGAGTTGATCGTGAAGGGAGCCAAGACGGAGGCCGACGCCCATCGGATCGGTCGCGCCATCGCCAACTCGCAGCTCGTCAAATGCGCCTGGGCCGGGAGCGATCCCAACTGGGGACGCATCCTCGATGCCGCCGGATATGCCGGTGCGGCACTCGATCCCGACAAGGTCGACATCGCCTATGACGGGATCAAGGCGGCCAGGAACGGCATGGGGTGCCAGGATGCCAAGGGAGAGGCAACGCTTCGGAAGATCGCCGCAAAAAAGGAATTCTCCGTTCTCGTCGATCTGCATCTCGGCAAGGGCGAGGCCCGCCTGCTCACGACCGACCTCACCGAGGAGTATGTCCGCCTGAACCTCTCCGAGTTCTCGCTGTAAAAAATCCATGCCATCGCAGATCACATCCCGCCAGCGCGCCGAGACGCTCATCGAGGCGCTCCCCTACCTGCAGAAATTCCGAGGCGGAATCTTCCTGATCAAATATGGCGGGAGCACCATGGAGGCCGAGGATCAGGTGGAGCGTTTCCTCGTCGACGTTGCCTTCCTTGATGCCGTCGGGATTCGTGTCGTCCTCGTGCACGGCGGCGGCAAGGCGATCAATGCACGGATGAAGGATCAGGGACTGGTTCCCCGTTTTGTCGGCGGACTGCGCGTCACCGATGCCGCAACCATAGGAATCGTTCGCACCGTCCTCGACGAGGAGGTGAATCCCGGCATCGTCGCCCAGTTGTCCGGGCTCGGCGTGAAGGCGGTCGGGATCTCGGGCCGTGATGTCTTCACCGCCCGGAAACTTCCCCCCGTGGTCGAATCCGACGGGAAGGAAGTCGATCTAGGCTTTGTCGGCGAGGCCGAGGAGGCCAATCCAGTTCCCGTCCTTGCGGCTCTCTCATCCGGTGCTGTTCCGGTCATCTCGCCGCTGGGGGCCCTTCCGACAGGGGAGCCCATGAACATCAACGCCGATGTCTCCGCCGCCGCCCTCGCCGCCGCGCTTCCAGCCACCAAGCTGATCTTCCTGAGCGATGTCCCCGGGCTCATGCACGATCCCAAGGATGACTCCTCCCTCATCCACAGCCTCACCGCATCCCAGACCGAGGAACTCATCGATCGGGGAGTGATCGCCGGCGGAATGATTCCCAAGGTCCGCTCCGCCACCAAGGCGCTCGCCCAAGGACTCAGCAAAGTTCACTTCCTGGGAGCTGGAACGCCCCATGCGGTGCTCCTCGAAGCTTTCTCGGAAGAGGGAATAGGCACTGAAATCACTCCATAGTTGGGGGCTAGTTATTTTCGCGCCACGCGTTTTTCTGCTATGCTCGAAGTATAACTTATTCTGGAATTTGTATTGGGAATACCTGAAATAGTTGGAGGCCGCGTTAAAAGAGTTAAAATGTAAAAATGTGCAACGAATGCTCTGAAACGAGGCCATGGGGTGGTCGAGTTGTATCCACCGAAAGTGGACCCAAAGGGTGAGCCTTGCGTGAGCAGGCAAATACAAAAGAGCAGCGTAAGATCCCGCGCATGCGGCACCCGAAGGACTCCACCGCTTGCCTACCGT
>JBEAOJ010000283.1:0-4254 GCA_041164985.1 Verrucomicrobiota bacterium
GCTGGGAACGATGCTTCCGCACACCACTCTCGCTTGCCCTCTGGTTCGGACTTCCTCCCGGATTGATCGACACGGCTGCGACCGTCATCGCCCCGAAGGTTCCCCCGGCTCCCGGCCCTTTCTCCAAGGCATTCGGTGACCCCTCCTCGCTGACTCGCCGTGCGCTGAGCGAACCGGGGGGAACGCTCACCCCCTCGGTGATGAACACTCCCGCCATGCGATCGGCATCCCTCCCCTCGTTGGGAGCCATCGCAACGGCCGATGCCCTGGCCTCTCTCTATGCCATGCTCTCATCAGACGGCGGCGGTTTTTTTAATTCAGAGACCCTGACCGCGATGCGAACCACGTTGGCGAAAGGTCCCGACCGCGTCCTCATCGACAAAACCTCCTTCTCCGCGGGCTTCATGACCAATGATTTCGGAGTCTACGGCCCCTCCCCGTCGGCCTTCGGCCATCCGGGTGCGGGCGGGTCGATTGCCTTTGCCGATCCGGAACATGGCCTTGGATTCGCATTCATTCCGAGTGCCATGCATCCGGGAGCCCTTCCCGGGACCAGAACCCAGAAACTGGTACGTGCCCTTTACGGAATATCGCCGGAATGACCAAAGGATGAATCAGGAAATCAGGAAGGAATGCAGGACTATTGCTGAGAAACCACACTGATCGAAAAAGAGGAAGAGAATCAGACCCTGAAAGATTTTTGCCACCATCTCTTTTCCCGCGTTCGTGAGTTCCATATTTTTGGCCCTACTCATTTCACCTTCTTGGTAAACACTCTTTTGTCTCGGTACATTTTCAAAATCTCGAATAATATTCTCTCATGAGCGAGACGCCGGCCTCACCGACCTCCCCCCTTCCCTGGAAAATCGGGAACGAGAAGCTCTGCCGTGTCACCGATGCCGCTTCCAACCGCCTCACCTCCCTCCTCACCAAGCAGGGACGCGCCAACGGGGCGCTCCGGGTCGCCGTCATCGGCGGCGGCTGCTCCGGCCTTCAATACAAGATGGACCTTGTTGATGGACCTCTTCCTCGCGATATCCTCGTCCCATCCAAGGGAGTGAACATCGTCATCGATCCCAAGAGCGCCCTCTTTGTGAGCGGCTCCGAACTCGACTACAGCGACGATCTGCAGAAGGGAGGCTTCAAGGTGACCAACCCCAACGCCGTCGCCCACTGCTCTTGCGGCGAGAGTTTTTCCGCTTAACTTTTGAATCACAGGGATGAAGGGGATGAAGGAGATCATTAGAAGCTGATCATCTATTTTTCCCCATCCCTTTTATCCCCTTCATCCCTGTGAGTTTTTCCTCCGATGGATCCCTTTGCACTTCTAGCTCTTCCTAAACGGCCACTTTTATCCGAAGAGGAGATCGGGCAGGCTTACAGGCGGCTTGCCGGGGAACTTCATCCTGACCAGGCGGGCGGGGATGCGAGCCGTTTCAAGGAACTCAGTGAAGCAGCTGCCATCCTTCGTGATCCGGCCCGGAGGCTCCGATCCCTGGCGGATGTTATCGGGGGATCACAGTTACCCTCCAAGGCTGCTGAACTTTTTCCCGAAATAGCCACCCTGCTTCGGGAAGCCGACTCCCTCATCGGGAAGCACCATGCCGCCTCCAATCCCCTGGCGAAAGCAGTGCTTGCCGCACCCATGAAGAAACTAGCCGCCGATTTGGAGAGTCTTCTTGGCATCGTTCACGGATGGCGCTCCTCACTGGATGCCCGCCTTGCAGAGCTGGACGCCTCGTGGCCTGCGCACGAAACGGAGGCGGTTGCTTCCCTTGCCGATTCCTTTGCCTACGCCACCCGCTGGGAATCGCAACTCCGCGAGCGGAAACTCTCCCTCGACTGCCTTTGAGTCGTTGAATGAGGAACCCGGAAATCAGGAAAGACTTGCGAGCTTTTTTATTCTGATCCCTTTTCTTGAGTTCCTGAGTTCCATATTAATCTTCAGTTTTGACACATGATCGCGGGCATTGACCTAGGCACCACCAACTCCCTCATCGGGGTCTACGAGAGCGGCTTTCCGACGCTTCTGGCCGATGCCGATGGAAACCGCCTGACCCCTTCGGTCGTTCACTACATGGAGGACGGGAGCATTCTGGTCGGCAGGGAGGCCCGCCGCATGCAGGGCCTGCACCCCGACCGGACCATCTCCTCGGTGAAGCGTTTGATCGGCGGCCGCTTCGGCGACAAAGGAACGGAAGGCCTGATTGGCGCGAAGGGTACCCCGGTCAACCTTCCCATCGATGGGAAGAAGCTGACTCCTGAGGAGGTCTCGTCGGAAATTCTGAAGCGCTTGAAGACAATCGCCGAGGATCGCCTCGGTACACAGGTCAACCGTGCGGTCATCACGGTTCCGGCCTACTTCAACGATGCCCAGCGTGCGGCGACGAAGAAGGCGGGTGAACTTGCCGGCTTCACCGTGGAGCGCATCCTGGCCGAACCAACGGCCGCTGCCCTCGCCTACGGACTCGACAAGCTCTCCGACCGTTCCAAGGTGGCAGTCTACGATCTCGGAGGGGGCACCTTCGACCTCTCGATCCTGCAACTCGACAATGGTGTCTTTGAGGTTCTCTCCACCCACGGAGACACCCGCCTTGGGGGTGATGATCTCGACGAGGCGATCGCGGGACTCCTGGCACGAAAGGCAGGGATCGACTCCTACACCCGGGCGACGGATACAAGGCTCAAGGAAGCCGCCCGAGAGGCCAAGGAACGCCTCTCCTCGGAGGAATCGCTCACACTCCGCCTCCCCTTCCTGACAGGGGGGAAGAGTCTGGAGATTCCGATCACCCGCGCGGAAATGGAGATGGTCTGCGAACCGATCATCCGCCGCACCCGTGCCCACTGCCTCCGCTCACTGGAAGATGCCGGACTCAATGCCACGGATCTCGACCAGGTCATCCTTGTCGGCGGCTCCACCCGGATGCCACTCGTCCGGAGGTTGGTTCAAGAGATCTTAGGCAGGGAACCGAACCTCTCCCAGCATCCCGATGAAGCCGTGGCACTAGGCGCGATCCTTCAAGGGGCAATCCTTGAGGGGAACCTTCGGAATATCGCCCTCCTCGACGTCACCCCCCTCTCCCTTGGCATCGAGACCTTCGGGGGGCTCATGAACGTCATCATCCCGAGGAACACGACCATCCCGGCCAAGGCAGGCGAGATGTTCACCAACGCCGTGGCCGGACAGAGCGGCATGACGATCACCATCCTGCAGGGAGAGCGCGAGATGGCCGCCGACAACTGGAAGCTCGGCAGCCTCGACATCCCCTTCCCTCCTTCGCCCAAGGGTGTCGCACGGGTCGGTGTCCAGTTCAGCCTGGATGCCGACGGCATCCTTCAGGTTCTGGCCCGGGACACCGCGGCCGGCACCGAGAAGATCGTGGAGATCCGAAGCGCCGTGGAAGTCTCCGATGAGGCGGTCGAGGCAATGCTGGCCGGATCGCTGGAACATGCCTTCGAGGACATGGATGCGAGGATCTTCACCGAGGCAAGGCTCAAGGCGGAAGAGATGCTCCCGGCGGTGGAGGCGGCCTTGGCACAGCTCGGATCGGAACTCCCCGGGGACGAGATCGCGGAAATTCACAAACAGACCGCGGAAGTCACAGCCGCCCTTGCCACCAAGGAGACCTCGCGGCTGAAACAGGCCCTCTCCGCACTCGATCAGGCGACCCAGACACTGGCGACACGACTCATGGAGCGGGCGATGGGGTGATGGCCCGCCTTCACATCAACGCGTGCGGCGGCGCCCGTTCCGGGGATCTCCCTCACGTCGCCATTGAAGAGGAGTCATCCCCGTGTGTTTCCTGAAAACACTGATGAAGTAGGAGGGGCTCGTGTACCCGCAGGCCCATCCGACTTCAGCGACGTTGTGCTCCGCCCTCTCGAGCAGACTGGAAGCCAGGGCAATCCGTTCGCGGGTGATCCACGAATTCAGCGCCATTCCTTTCTCCGCACGGAAGCTCCTGGTCAGGTGATCCGGGGAGCAACCTAGCCTGGCGGCGAGCGTCCCCACGGTCATATCCTGGCGGGAGATTTCTACACGGATGATTCTTTCAACCTCCGCCACCAGCGGGGTGGATGTGGCTTCCTGCTGCGCGGCTCCGGCATTCAAACCGGTCAGCACCGAGGCCAGAAAAGCCGTCACGAGCCCTGTGGAGAAACCTCGTTGAAGGCTCTTGGGCAGGCGATGCTGATTGGACACCTCTTCAAGGAAGCGGAACGCTTTTGTGGGCAGCGGAGACGAAAGAAAGTCGC
>JBEAOJ010000284.1:0-5056 GCA_041164985.1 Verrucomicrobiota bacterium
GTCCAGAGCCGGAGGCAGACGCCTGGCGCCGTGCGTCCGGCGCGTCCGGCCCGCTGGTCCGCCGAGGCGCGGCTGATTTTGCCGATCAGGAGCGTGTTGATCCCGCGTCGCGGATCGAAGCTGGCGATACGGGCCAGCCCGCTGTCGATCACGCCCGTGACGCCGTCGATGGTGAGTGATGTCTCGGCGACGTTGGTGGCCACGATGACCTTGCGCCCACCTCCCGGTGCGACGGCGGCGTCCTGGTCTGCCGGCGGGAGTTCGCCGTGCAGCGGCATGATCGCAACGTTGTTGGGAAGGCGCACGCGGAGGGTGGAGATGGTCCGCGAGATCTCGTAGGCGCCCGGCATGAAGACGAGAAGATTGCCCGGTGTCTTGGAGAGCATCGACGCGGCCGCCTCGGCAGCCAGATCCCACGGCTTTTCATCGCCCGGATCACGGTTCAGGTAGCCGATTTCGACGGGGTGGGTGCGCCCTCCGGAACGAAGGACGGCGCAGGGCTGCAGATAGTCCGCAAGGGCCGAGGTGTCGAGGGTCGCCGACATGACGATGATCTTCAGGTCGGGGCGTCTCGTCGCCTGAAGGTCAAGGGCCTGGGCCAGCGAGATGTCGCTGTAGAGGTGCCGCTCGTGAAACTCGTCGAAGAGCAGGGCGCTCACACCCGTGAGGTCCGGATCCCCGAGCATCTGGCGCACGAGGATTCCCTCCGTGACAAAGAGCAGGCGCGTCGCGCTGCTGGAGGCGTCGTCGAGGCGGATGCGGTAGCCGACCTCGTCGCCGACGCGCCCCCCGCGCTCATGGGCTACCCGGGCGGCCAGCATCCGTGCCGCCAGTCGTCGCGGCTGAAGGATCACGGCGCGGCCGGATCCCAGGATCCCCGCATCGAGGAGCATCTGCGGGATCTGGGTCGATTTGCCCGATCCTGTCGGAGCCTCGACGATCAGGCGATTGCCAGAAGTCAGTTCGGAGACGATCGCCCCGCGCAGTTCCTCGATCGGAAGGTCTGTGCGGCGGGGAGTCCTCTCCTGAGTGGCGGGCGTGTTCGGTTCTGGCATCATGCGATCCTCTGGTGTATCCATAAAACATGGTCACGGGCAGACATTTTGCCATTCCGGCGCTCCTGTTAACCCTCTTCCTTTGTCTTCCGGCACGGGGTGCCACGCCGGCCATCCCGCCGATGACGGAGGCGCAGCGGGGGGAGGCTGTTTTTCTGGATGCCATGAGCATTCCCTGCCCGGGGGAGGTCTTTGTCGCGCTCAACAAGGTGTGTCGCCCGAACTGGGCCACCCTTGTCACTCCGGCCACCGCCCCGGTCACCACGCACCGTGCCCAACTGGCTCTGGCCGTCGGGGTCCTTGCCGCCAACGGCTACATTGCTGTCGAGGCACAGGATGGCCAGCAGGTGCGGAATGTCGGCCGCGAGATCATGTCGGTGGCCAAGGCTCTCGGTGTCAGCCAGAGCCTGTTGGGACGCGGAAACAGCCTCATGGAGTTTGCCGAGAACAACGCATGGGAGGCGCTGGCCGATGAGTTGGAAGCGACCGAGAACGAGGTCAAGGCAACCATGGTCGAGCAGAAGGACCGCGATCTTGTCTGCCTGACTTCCGCCGCCGCCTGGCTCCGGGGACTCGAGATCGCCTCCGGCGTGGTGCTCGCCACCGAGTCGCTCCAGGGGATCGAAGTCATCCGTCAGCCTGAGTTGGCCTCCAAGCTTGCCGCCCAACTCGGGGCGCTGCCTCCTCGCCTCAAGGGAGGGGCGCAAGTTGCCTTGACCAGGGAGGCTTTGGAATCGGTCGCGTCACTCCTGAAGGCGAACGGTCTCTCCCAGCAGGAGTCGCGTAATGCCCTCCAGAAAATCCACGATGAATGCTCCGTAGTGGTGAAATCGATCCTCACCTCGGCAACCGCCTTGGGAACGCCGGCCCCTGCGGCCAGTCCTTCCGCCAGTCCTGCGCCCAGTCCTGCATCCAAGACCACGGGGACAAACTCCTCCGCTTCCGTCACGAAATGAACAACCGGCCCGGAACTCCACTTCTGCCTCTTATCCTCGTGGGTCTTTGCTTCGCCGCACTCGTGGCAGGCAAGGCTGTGGCCGAGGATCAGCCGGTGGCCGGCGCAGTGAAAAACCGCGCGCCGATCCTGCCGAGCGAATCGCGCCGGATTGCGCTGGAGACCGCCGGTGCGTTCGTGAACGACGGATTCCGGATCCGCGACGGGGAGTGGAACGGAACCCTCGCCAAGGGAACGCCACGTTTTCTTCAGGTCACCCTCTTTGCCGGGGAGAACTACTGGTTTGTCGCTGCATCGCCCGCACGTGGCGCCATGCTTCGGGTCACCGTCTACGACGCCGCCGGGAAGGCCTTGAAGGGCGAGCAGTGGAAGGGAGAATCGGGCAATGGCGGAGGAGCCAGGAGCGCCGCCGGGGTTGCGCCCGAGAAAAGCGGGAAGTATTTTGTCGGAGTAGAGCTGCTGGAACAGGCTGATCCCGCCCCCGCGGAGTTCTCCCTCGTCTACGCCTACAAATAACCCGAAGAAAGAGATCCCTCATGTCCCAATTCGCCCCATCCACCAAGGAAGGCATTGCCGGAGCCCCGGTCCGGCATTTCTCGATCTTTTTGGACAACAAGGTCGGCGCCCTCCTCGAAGTCGTGAAACTCATCGAGCAGAAGGGAGTCATCGTCCTCGCCTTCAGCATCGTCGACTCGGCCGAGTCCTCCATCGCCCGGATGATCGTGAGCGACCCCGCATTGGTCTCCAAGCTACTGCACGACCATGACATCGCTTTCAGCCAGACCACCGTCCTCGTGGTGGAACTTGCGGAGGGAGCCGCCGATCTCGGTCATGTGCTGAGCTGCCTGCTGATGGCCGAAGTGAACCTGCTCTTCAGCTACCCCCTCCTTGTCCGCCCCCGCGGCAAGGCGCTGCTCGTCCTCCATGTCGATGACAACGAGTGCGCCTCCACCGTCCTTCAGGGAGAGGGCTATCAGATCCTGACCCAAGGGGATCTCTCGAGGTAGTGACGGGAAAAAGCTGAAAGGTGAATATGGCTTCTGGTCAGAAGCGAGGAAGACTGCCGAAGGCGGCCCCTCAAAGAGCCAGACGATCGGTAGCGAGCGGGCCAAAAACCCTCAGGTGTTCTGGGTGGATTCAGCGAAGCAGGCGATCTGCCGCCGTCACCCCGACAAAAAGTGCGCCGATCAGTGCATTGGTCTCGAAGAATGCCTTGTTGATCAGTCCCACATCGAGCGAGCGGGCGATCCGGTGTTCGTAAAGAAGCAGGAAGGGAACGGGAAGGAGGCCCCCGAAATAGATCTTCCCAAGATGGGCCGAGAGACCGAAGGCGATCAGGCCAATCAGCATCAGCAGATGGAGGAGCCCCGCCAGACGCAGCGCTCCGGGAACACCCAGCAGGACCACCATCGAGCGGAGTCCTTCGCGCCGGTCGGCCTCTTCATCCTGAGTGGCATAGATCATGTCAAATCCCGCCACCCAGCAGAGAACTCCCGCCGCGAGAATGATCGGCGGCCAGGCAAAGGAGCCGGTGACGGCAAGCCACGCACCCACAGGCGCCGCCGAGAGGGCCAGCCCCAGGAAGAACTGCGCCGCATGCGTGAAGCGCTTCGTGAGCGAGTAGAAAAAAACGAGTCCCAGCGCGACCGGGGAGAGGAACAAACAGATCCGGTTGATGAAGGCCGCCGAGGCGATGAAGAGCAGGGCACTCACGAGACAGGTCGCGATGGCCGCCGACTTGCCGATGAGCTTGTGACGGCCGGCGGTGCGCGGGTTCCGCTTGTCGATCTCCCAATCGGCGACACGGTTGAAGGTCATCGCCGCAGTCCTGGCAAAGACCATGCAGAGCAGGATCAACCCGAAGATCCGCCACCCGGGAAAACCGTCCGCCGCCACAACCATCGCCCCGACCGCGAACGGCAGCGCAAAGACCGTGTGCGAAAACCGGATGAAGGTCAGGAAACGCGTGAATGGGGACATGAGGTGCTTTCTCAAGCGCCAGGGAAGAAGTTCGATGATATGATGACTACAAGAAAAGAGCCCCTTGCTTCTACAAGGGGCTCTTTGTTGAAAGGAAACCAATTATTTGGTTCCGGAAATAGTCGTAGCGGTAAACCCGATAATATTGTTAAGAACACCCTCAACCGAAGTCCAGTCCGTAGGTGTGGAATCGATGGTGGTGATTTTGCCATTACGTGGAACCAAGTTGCGAGCTGCAGCCTGATCATCAGCGGGTATAGGGAACCCTACTACACGTAAACACTCTGCATGTGTGGAGAACTGATTGTTTGTTTCGCGAATGCCTGCACATCCGGAAAGAAGGGTGATACTCAAAGCTGCACCAAGAAGGGTTTGTTTAGTCATGATTGTACTAGTGTTGAATTGTTATTGCTAACAGGTCGTTCGTAACGAACGGCAGCATTTCTTATCTCAAATAGTTTTCAAAAGCAACGTTTGTTTATCGGCTTCCCGGTTTGACGGCAGGAATGCCGACGAGGTCCTCCGGAAGTGCATCCGCCGGGAAGGTTTCGGGCGTCATCTGGATGAGGCTGACGAAGGGGCATCCGAAGTCGGGGAGATTCCCGCCACTGCGGTCGACGATCGATCCTGCGGCGACGACCACGCCGCCGAGGTTGCGGATGATGTCGATGGTTTCCTGGACACGGCCGCCGCGGGTGACGACATCCTCCGCAACGATGAAGCGTTCGCCGGGAACCACCTCGAAACGGCGCATCACGAGACCGCCGTTTCCATCCTTCTCGACAAAGATGTGACGGGTGCCGAGATGGCGGGCGACCTCCTGTCCCACGATGATCCCGCCGACGGCCGGTGAAACGACGGTCGGCTTCCGGCCGTTCACCACGTTCTCCGAGGCATCATGGAACGGACGGAGCTTGTCCGCCAACTCACCGCAGACCTGCGCGGCCACGGGAGCGTCCTGCAGCAGGAGCGCGCATTGGAAGAACTCGCGGCTGTGCAGGCCGGAGCGGAGGATGAAGTGGCCGTGGAGCAGGGCACCGGTCTGTTTGAAGAGAGCGAGGACGTC
>JBEAOJ010000285.1:0-7123 GCA_041164985.1 Verrucomicrobiota bacterium
AGTCCGATACCGGGGACTGAGGAAAAATCTCGCCCAACTTCACAGCCTCTTCGCCCTGGCCAATCTGGTCATTGCCGGACGCATACTCCGCAGGGCCCAGATGGCATGAAATCACCAGAAATACCCTCCTTCGCAACCAATGGATCACATCATCGGCATGCTGCCACCGCTAAAAACTGCCCCTCCCAGAGCCACACGCGTTGACAGATGATCATATTTATCACTCCAATCTCTTCCTCCACTCCAAAATCAGCCAAACTTTGAAAAAGGCGATTTAATCAGCGCTTCCTTTGGAGGAAACGCTGATTAAATCGCATAGAGGCCGTTGCGGAAAGAATGTGCCGCGTGCAAGGCGGCTTGGCGCGAGCATCCCCGTAGCTGGCTGCCGTAACGGATGCGAAGCAACGGCCGGGCAAGCAAAGCGCCAAGCCAACACAGCCGGCCCCCGTGCCACGCCACGAAGCCAAAGGCTTTGTGGCCTTTGGCTTGGATCTCCGCAACCCGAAGGGCTGAAACCATTTGTCGATTTTTGCCTCGCCGTCTCCCGACGGTTTCGTCCTCCGGACTGCTTCGCAGGCTACGACGCGTCTCCCGCCGCTCGTCGTTGCGGCGTTGCTCGCTCGGGCGAGACCGCTGCGGGTATCGCCCAGCATTCGCGCCTTCAACCAAGCCTCTGGGGAGAGGCGCGGAGAAGCATGCCGAAGGCATGATCCCCCATACCAATGGGGGACGGCACCGCTTCTCGGGAGAGAAGTGCCGTTCAAAAATCAGCAAATGCTCTTCAGCGGCCTTCATGGGATTTAATCAGCGCTTCCCTAGCTTGGATTTTCCTGAGTTCTTGAGTTCCAGATATTTTCCGGATTGATTCGGTGGCCTTGGAAAGGGAATTCCCGAAACTCCTTGCCAGGATTCCCGGGGAAGGCTAGATTCCGACCCTCTAAAAAAATGACAACGACAGAAACAGCAGATATCGCAGCACTCCGGCTGCACGACAAAGACACCGGCAGCGCCGATGTCCAGGTGGCGACCCTCACCCAGAGGATCACCGCCCTCACCGAACACCTGAAAGGCAACGCCAAGGATCACTCCTCCCGTCGCGGCCTTCTCAAGATGGTTGCCACGCGCCGCCGTCTTCTCGACTATCTCAAGGATAACGCCTCGGAGCGTTACCAGGCGATCATCGAGAAGCTGAACCTGCGCAAGTAACGGGCCGTCCGGTTCATCCTTTCCCTTCCGTCTCCCTGATCCCGATGGATCGGGGAACCATGGGTGAAAGGAACCAACCGGACAACTCCGCCACCCAAGCAACCCCGACGCCCTCCGCGCTTTTTCAGCGGGGGGATTCACCCAACCGACACAACACACCGATGCAGGCATCCCTCAGGATGCCATCCGGCATTCCGGGCGCCCGCTAATCATCGCGCACTGATCGGATCCACGCATCCCACCCAACAAACACCCATTCCCATGTCACACACCACCGTCACGGCCCAAGTCGGCCAGAATCCCATCAGCTTTGAGACCGGCAAGATCGCCAAGCTCGCCGACGGAGCCGTCGTCGTCAGCTCCGGCGAGACCATCGTCCTCGTCAGCGCCGTTTCCGCCACTTCCGTAAAGGAAGGCCAGGATTTCTTCCCGCTCACCGTCGATTACAAGGAGAAGGCCGCCGCCGTCGGCAAGTTCCCCGGCGGATACTTCAAGCGCGAGGGCCGTCCGAGCGAGAAGGAGATCCTCACCGCACGCATGACCGATCGTCCGCTGCGCCCTCTCTTCCCGAAAAACTACTTCTACGACACGCAGATCATCAGCATCCTGCTCTCCGCGGACGGCGAGATCGATCCCGACATCCTCTCCATCAACGGCGCCTCGGCCGCCCTCTGCGTCTCCGACATCCCGTTCGAGAAGCCGATCGCCGCGGTCCGTGTCGGACGCATCCACGGCCAGTTCGTGGTGAACCCCACCCACACCCAGCGCGAGGAGAGCGATCTCGACCTCGTCTACGTCGGTGACGGCGAGCAGGTCATCATGATCGAGGGTGCCGCCAACGAACTTCCCGAAGAGGAATTCAAGAAGGCCCTCGACTTCGCCCGCGAGCAGACCCGCCCGATCATCGCCGCCCAGAACGACCTCATCGCCAAGGCCGGCAAGCCGAAGCGCGAGTTCACCCTCCTCAACGTCGACGAGGGAATGCTCGAGATCGCCTATCAGGTCGCCGGCGACCGCATCGAGGCCGCCCTCTACACCCCCAGCAAGGTCGCCCGCGGCAAGGCCGTCGGTGCACTCCGCGACGAGGTGAGCGCCAAAATCCTCGAGAAGTTCCCCGCCGCCACCAAGTTCGAGATCTCCCAGGCGTTTGATTACCTCCAGAAGAAGGCCTTCAGCGTCAGCATCCTCGACAAGCAGAAGCGTTGCGACGGTCGCGGCCTTGCCGAACTCCGTCAACTCTCCAGCGAGACCTCCGTCCTGCCCCGCGCCCACGGATCGGCGCTCTTCGCCCGCGGCGAGACCCAGGCGATGGCCCTGGCCACCCTCGGCACCGCCGACGAGGCCCAGATGATCGACGCCTACGGCGGCGGCGAGACCACCAAGCGCTTCCTGCTCCACTACAACTTCCCTCCCTTCAGCGTCGGCGAGACCGGCCGTTTCGGCGGGCAGAATCGCCGCGAGATCGGCCACGGCGCCCGTGCCGAGCGCTCGATCTTCCCGGTCATCCCGAGCCAGCAGGACTTCCCTTACGCCCTCCGCGTCACCAGCGAGGTCATGGAGTCCAACGGCTCCACCTCGATGGCCTCCGTCTGCGCCGGCGTGCTCGCCCTCATGGATGCCGGTGTTCCCATTAAGCGTCCCGTGGCCGGCATCTCCGTCGGTCTCGTGACCGAGAATGACGATCAGGGCAGGCTCACCCGCCACACCCTGCTCACCGACATCATCGGCAGCGAGGATCACTTCGGCGACATGGACTTCAAGCTCTGCGGCACCGAGGCCGGAGTCACCGGATTCCAGCTCGACCTCAAGCTCAAGGGCATCAGCCACGAACTCATGGCCGCCGCCATCGACGACGCCCGCAAGAACCGCGGACTCATCCTCGATCACATGAAGCAGACCCTCCCCGCACACCGCGGAGAGATGAGCAAGTACGCCCCCCGCATCGAGACCGTCACCATTCCGAAGGACAAGATCGGCCTTATCATCGGCCCCGGTGGCAAGACCATCAAGGGGATCGTTGCCGAGACCGGTGCCGAGATCAACGTCGAGGAGGATGGCAACTTCGGCCTCGTCCACATCTACTCCAGCAACGGCGAGAGCCTCAAGCGCGCCAAGGAGATCATCGAGGGCATGACCAAGGAGATCACCGTCGGCGAGCTCTACCAGGGCACCGTCGTCTCCATCAAGGAGTTCGGCGCCTTCGTCGAGGTGCTTCCCGGCAAGGACGGCCTCGTTCACATCTCCGAGCTTGCTGACACCCGCGTCAACAAGGTCGAGGATGTCGTCAGGAACGGCGACGTCATCTGGGTCAAGTGCATCGGCGTCGATGACAGGGGCAAGGTCAAGCTCAGCCGCAAGGCCGCGATGAAAGATCGCGACCAGGCAGCCGCGGGAACCGCCGCTTAATCAGCGATAGCGATCACGATCCCGTCACCGTGAGAGCTTAAAGCCCTCACGAGAAATTCCAGATAGCCCCCGGTGAGGAGACTCCCGGGGGCTTTTTCGTGGAGCCAATCTCTTCCGTTGCTGCTTTTCAGCATTACCGGACGACAAATCTCACTCATCCGCATGGCGAAATCGTGACGTTGATCCGCTTGAGCAATTCAATCAGCGGTGGCTACAAGCCTTGATCCACCGGAAACAGTGATGAAATCGCGCCATCTCCTTGCTGCTGTCCTGCTGGGCGTTCTTCCCGGATCAATCCGGGTGGAGGCGCAGGGGTTGACTCCAAAGTTCATGGATCCCACCGAGGAACTCGAGGGGAATGCACCCAGGAAAAAGGGGAGAGCCAGTCCCTCGTCTTATCCGGTTCCCCCGGCCTCGGCTGATCAGGCGGCATCATCCTCCGCACCCACGGCCGGTGGCGGACTCCTCGACAGGATCGGGCACTCGATCCGCATGGTTTTCCCTTCGGATCTCACCGCGGTCTACACGGAAATCGGATCCGATGTCACCAGTGCCATCCACTATCAGGACGGCCTGAAGGAGAGCGGTCGGGCCGTCAGCAGGGGAGTCGGCAGTCAGATGTCGTTTGCGGTAACCAGGCTCGATGCGGTCACCCGCAAGGAATTCGAGCTCATCAACGGAGTCGAGAGCAGGCTTGCCGATTACGGGTTGAGCGTCGGCGGTGACTGGCAGGGAAACTATTACGGAAGTGTGGCCGGCGGATACCGGACGGGCAGTGCCTTCGATGAGCAGATCAAGCTGGCCTTCATCTACGACTTTGGGAAAAAGCTCCACCTCAAGGGGCTGAAGGCCTACTCGAATTTCCGATACCGCGACGGCGACGACATCAACCTCATCACCGGCGCCGCCAACGGCTTCAATCCCTCCAACATCCAGAGTGGAAAGGAGCTCCGCCTCATGGCCCAGTATCTCGAATACATGACCGAGAACGGCTCCTTCATGATCAATGCCGGATGGATGAACCCCTACGATTTCTTCCTCCAACAACCGCTCTCCAAGCTCTTCCAGAACAACCAGATTGCCAGTGCCAAGGGCATCGGGGGGAACAGCGGGGGAGGTGCCCGGGAAACCTTTGCCGGTGATCCCGCCTACAACAACAACGTTGCGGCTAAGATCCCCTGGTCGAGCACCTACGATGCCTGGGGTGGCACGCTGCGGATCAGGCCCACCAAATCAAGCTACGCCATAGGCGGCCTCTACCTGGCGATTCCGAACGCCGCCGGAGCCGTTCAGGGCGTCTACGCCCCCACCCAGGTGGCCCCCTACACGGCGGTCCCCTCCAGCCAACTTGGAAAGCCCAATCCCAATGCCCGGGGCACCGTGAACAACAACGGTCTCTCCAGCTTCGGCGGCGCGGGGTGGAACGCCGTGGGAGAGGGGCAGCCCAATGGAAACACGGGAAACCCGAACGGTCTCTACGTCTGCTCCGAGTTCGGCTGGGAGCCCAGGCTGGGGCGTGACAAACTCGAGGGAAAGTATGCCTTTGGAATGATCTGGTGGGGAATTCAGGACGAGAATTTTCTCCCGGTGACCCGGAGCGGTTCGGGGTCCAAGGCCAAGGCTGTCAATGCCGGTTCCTTCAACATGGGCTCCTGGGCGTGGTATTTCCAGGCCGACCAGTTGCTCTACCGCGTGAAGGAACCCGATCAATCCGCCGGGAAAAACCCATCCCCCGCCCGCAATTTTTCCAAGAAGGGTCTCTACATGTTCAACGCCTGGAGTTTTTCCCCGAGTCGCTACAGTCTGCTCGATTTCTACTACCAGACAGGTCTTGTCTATCAGGGGCTCCTTCCCGGACGTCCCGACGACCGGCTGGGAGTCGCCTTCGGTTCGGCCTGGTTCAGTTCCGATGCCGCATCGGCCTATCACCAGACCCACGAGATCCAGACCGCGGCCGCCATTGCCGGAGGGAAGCCCGTCTACCCCGCGCAACCGCAGCCGACATGGGGAGGGGTCGTTGAAATCGACTACCAGTGCATGCTCACCAAGTGGATCTCCGTGAAGCCTTTTCTCGAGTACATCATGAACCCGCAGCAGAACGGCACCCTCGGGAATGTCCTGGTGCTCGGCACGCAGGCGGCGGTCCGGTTCTGAAGTCCTTCTCCCGGCGGCGCCGCACGCTGCAATATCCTTTCCCGATTGGCCGGGTTCCTGATTAGTCTGCTTACGGTAATGCACGAATTCCTGCAGCAACTCATCAACGGCCTCTCACTCGGCGCGATCTACGCCCTCATCGCGCTGGGATACAGCATGGTCTACGGACTGCTGAAGTTCATCAACTTCGCCCACGGTGATGTCCTCATGATCGGCGCCTTTGCCGGCTTCTACGCGGCGCCCGTGATCCATCATTTCCTCCCCGATCCGTGGATGACCACGGCCGCCGTCCTGCTCTGGGCGATGCTCCTCTGCGCCATCCTCGGCGTGGTGATCGAGCGCCTGGCCTACAGGCCCCTGCGTGATCAGCCGAAGCTCGCGGTGCTCATCACTTCGATCGGCGTCTCGCTGCTTCTCTCCTACGGCGGGCAGATTCTCTTCGGGGTCAACCAGAAGGCCTTTCCCGATCTCCTTCCTCCCATCCGGATCTCACTGGGGCAGGGGGTGACCATGTCGGGCAACCATCTGCTGGTGATCGTGGTGACGCTGGTGCTGCTTGTCGGTCTCCGCGAGATCGTCCTGCGGACCCGCTTCGGTCTGGCCCTGCGCGCCCTCTCGCAGACCCGCGATGCTGCCTCCCTCATGGGCGTGAACAGCAACGCCGTGATCTCGCTCACCTTCGCGATCGGTTCCGCGCTCGCGGGTGCCGCCGGCGTGCTTTACGCGATGAACATCCACTCCATCGAACCGCTCATGGGGACTCTTCCCGGCATCAAGGCCTTCGTGGCGGCGGTGCTCGGCGGGATCGGCAGTCTTCCCGGGGCCGCTGTCGGCGGTCTGCTGCTCGGTCTCACGGAGTGCCTGCTCGGCGGCTCCTTCCTCTCTTCCTACCGCGATGCGATCGCCTTCGGAATCCTCATCGTCATCCTGCTGATCCGCCCTTCGGGCCTCTTCGGAAGCTCCGCCACGGAGAAAGTTTAAACTGGGAACCAAGCCGCTCGGAAGCGGCGCGGTAGACTACGACTTAGTCGTAGCCCCGGAGGGGTGGCACCGTCCGCCGGGCGGCGGATGCCATCAACTGGGAGCTGGGAGCTGGGCTGTTGGGATCGCCTACCCCAACTTCCAGCTTCTATCTTCCAACTCCCAATCATTCTTTCCCGAGTACCTCGAGGTAACGGCGGGAGATCGGATCCGGCTTTCCCGGTTCAAAGCTCTCGATGCGCATCTGCTTGAGCATCCAGAGGCCATCGATCTTCTGGGCCGAGATGATCTCGAAGCGCCGCAGGAGCAGGCCCTTTTTGTCATATCCCTCGATGCGCAGGATCGCACCGCTCTCCTTGTCGATCCAGACGCGGGC
>JBEAOJ010000286.1:0-4365 GCA_041164985.1 Verrucomicrobiota bacterium
GTCATGGGGATGTAGATGGTCTTGGTCGACTGCTCGCTCTTCCACTGCTCGATGAGGGCCTCGTCACGGACCATGCGGATTCGTGACTTATAGACCTCGAAGGGCATGTTCTTGAACCGCGAGGCGTGGAGAGAGATCACGCGGGAGGTGTACTCGTGATGGTTCGGGGGTCCGAGCAGGACGCCGCTCATGCCGCACTGGGCCACGACGGTGAAGGCACCTTTGGGAGGCTCTGTCGCCACCGATGACTTGCGGTAGAATTGTCCGAGGTGCTTGGCGAGGAGGTGGTTCACCGCCTCCTTGCGCGAGGTCCAGAGGGAACCGTCCCGCTTGACGCGGAAAAGTCCCGCCGTCTGATCGGACTCGGGGGTCAGCTTCACGCTGTAGCGGTCCGAGAGTTGGAGGATGAGGCGCGCAAGCTCGAAGAGAGGATAGGCCTTGGCGCGGGAACGGACCTGCTTGGCGATCCCTTCGATGGCTGGTTCTTCGGCAACGAGGTCGAGCTTCCAACCCTCGAGCACGGGTTGCTGAGGCGGTTCGGGGCGGCGCTCCCTGGGATCGTGCGCACCTCTGCGGTCGTCGCGGCCACGGCCTCCTCCGGTCTTGCCGTCCCTCCGTCCCTCGGAACGGGGACCGCGATCGCGGCCTTCTCCGCCTTGTCCACCGTTCCCACGGGGACCTGCGTTGCGGGGGCCTTCACGGCGAGGACCGCGTTCGCCGTCGCGCCGGGGGCCACGGCCTCCCGGCCTGCCCTGGCGATCGTGACGGTCTCCACGGGAGGGCCTGTCGCCTTCGTCGAATTTTGCGGCGAGCCTTGCGGTGGCCTCGGAGGCGCCGGCCGTTTCGGTCGTCCAGGAAGGACGGAACATTTGGGAAAGATCGATTCCCAGATTGGAAAGATCGGCGGGTGCGTTGGATTCGTCGCTCATCGGATGGTCAGTAACACTAGGGAAGGACTGATTTAATCCCATGAAGGCCGCTGAAGAGCAATTGCTGATTTTTGAAGGCGCGAGCGCTGGGCGATACCCGCAGCGGTCTCGCCCGAGCGAGCAACGCCGCAAAAATCGACAAATGGTTTCAGCCCTCCGGGTTGCGGAGATCCAAGCCAAAGGCCACAAAGCCTTTGGCTTCGTGGCGTGGCACGGGGGCCAACTGCGTTGGCTTGGCACTTTGCTTGCCCGGCCGTTGCTTCGCATCCGTTACGGCAGCCCGCTGCGGGGATGCTCGTGCCAAGCCGCCTTGCCCGCGGCCAGTTCTTCCCGCAACGGCCTCTATGCGATTAAATCAGCGATTCCCTTGCATGAGAGGAGTGCCTGTGGGGAAGCAGGAAACCATCGCGCATGTCGGCACGTCGGATCCCCTACACGGAATGTCCGTACCTCATGAGGCGGAGAACGGCGTCACCAGCTCGCGAAGACGCGCGGGGACGGTGGCGCGGATGCGGCTGAATTCCTCTTCGTAGGCGGTCTCGTGCACCACGCCCTCGCGATGGAGTCGGGCGAGGAGATCGGAGCGGTCGTGCGGCAGATGAAGCACGATCTGCTGACTGCCGTTGCCGACGAGTTCGCCGAGCTTCTCGACCAGAAGGTCGAGTCCCTCGCCCGAGTGGACCGAGATGAAGAGGGCGTCGGGATGGGTGTTCCGCAGCATCGCCCTGGTGAGGGGATCCTCGACGCGGTCGATCTTGTTGAAGACGGTGAGTGTCTTCTTGGTATCGGCGCCGAGCTCCTCCAGCACCTTCATCGTGGTGCCGTGAAACTCGAGCACGCGGGGATGGGAGGCATCGAGCAGGTGGACGAGGAAGTCGGCCATGACCGCCTCCTCGAGCGTGGCGTTGAACGACTCGACCAGCTGGTGCGGCAGCTTGCGGATGAATCCGACCGTGTCGGTGAGGAGCAGCGGCTGCCTGTTGGGGAGGTCGATCTTGCGCGTCGTCGTGTCGAGGGTGGCGAAGAGGGCGTCTTCGACCAGGACATCCGCACCCGTGAGGCGGCGCAGCAGCGAGGATTTGCCGGCGTTGGTGTACCCGACGATCGCGGCGTTGGGAACGGGCGCGCGTTTGCGGTCCTTGCGCTGGTTGGCGCGGTTGCGCCGCACCTCGACGAGGTCGCGCTTGAGGCGGTCCATCTGGCCGCGGATCTTGCGCTTGTCCTGCTCGAGCTGGCTCTCGCCCTCTCCCTTGGAGCCGATGCCGCCGCCCTGCTTGCCGAGGTGGCCCCAGGCGCGGGTGAGGCGCGGGAGCGAGTAGGTCATGCGGGCGAGATCCACCTGGATCTTCGCCTCGCGGGTCTGGGCCCGCGCGCCGAAGATATCGAGGATGATTTCCTGGCGGTCGATCACGGTGATCTTGGCGAGGTTCTCCCAGTTGCGCTGCTGGGCCGGGGTCAGCTCGTTGTCGAAGATGATGACATCGCATCCGAGCGACTTGGCGTGCTCACAGATCTCCTCCGCCTTCCCGGAGCCCAGGAGATAACGGGCCTGCGGCTCGCGGATCTGCACGAGCTGCCTGCCGATGACCGGGACGCCGAGTGTGCGTACCAGCTCGCCCAACTCGGTGAGGAGGTCGTCGGCATCCTCCCTTCCGGTCGCCTCGAAGTGGGCGCCCACAAGGAGGGCGCGCTCGACCATCTTTTCGCGGCGTTTGATTTCGAACATGGGAGAGGCTGAAGACTGAAGCGGGTTAGGCTGAAGGCTGTTAGGTCAGATGAGAGTGATTGAAGAGAAAAGCATCGTCCAAGACGGCGCGGTCTGCATCTTTTGATTTCACATCCTTGGTCATCGGATCGGGTCTCTTTTACGCTAACAGCCTAATAGTCTTCAGTCTAAAAGCCTGCCGATGCCGGCGCCAGCAGCATTGGCCGATCATGATCGAGATGAATGCGGCAGAGGGCGAAGAACTCCTCCTTGCTTCCGGCGCGGCGGACGGCGTGGAGGAATTCCGGACTGATCCCCTCGCCGAGGAAGTTGGCGTATTTCTTGATCTTCTGGACCCCCTTGGGCTCAGGGATCGTGGGGTCGCAGACCGTCTCGTAGAGATCGTGGACGTAGGCGAGGACTTCCCTGCCTGTGGGGAACCGTATGGGCTTGCCGGCCAGATGGTCGCGGATCTGGGAAAAGATCCAGGGATTGCGCACCGCGCCGCGACCGATCATCAGGCCCTTCGCGGAGGTGGCCCGGAGTGCCGATTCCGCATCGCCCGGCGTGGAGACATTCCCGTTGGCCAGCACGGGGCAGTCGAGGGACTCCGCGGCAAGGCGGATCAGGTCGTGCCTGATGCCGCCGCGGTACATCTGCAGCACGGTGCGCCCGTGCACGGTGACGAGGTCGACCGCGTGCTTCGCAAACAGCGGGAGGAGCGATTCGATCGTCCGCTCCGCGTCGAATCCGAGTCGTGTCTTGACGGTGAACTTTCCCGGGATCGCTTCCCGCAGGGCGCCGAGAATCCCGTCGATCCGGGGCAGGTCGCGCAGCAGTCCTCCGCCCGCGCACTTGCGGTAGACGACGGGGGCGGGACAGCCAAGATTCAGATCGATCGCCGCGACGGAATGGTTCTGCAGTTCACGCGCGCTCCTCACCAGCGAGGGGATGTCGTTGCCGATCATCTGCGCGATGGCGGGTCGGCCCGTGGGATTCTTGGTGATCGATTCGAGGATCGGCTTGTCGAGCCGCGAGGTCGGATAGACCCGGAAGTATTCCGTGTAGTAGAGATCCGCGCCGCCATAGCGGGTCATCAGCCGCCAGAACGGCAGGTCGGTCACATCCTGCATCGGTGCCAGCGCCAGCACGGGGGCGGGAGAGGCCAGCAGCGTGTCGAGAGACGTGAGGGAATTCATTTATGCGGGATTGCCCCCCGGATACAACGATGAGAACCGAGGATCATGTCTTTGATGGCGGATGAGAATGCACGGGTTTTCAAAGACATGATACCGGCTTTTGATTCTTCCCGTATTGTCATGTCGGGCAACCCGATTATTCTCCAAAAATGAGCTCAGCAAGCAGGATGATGGATCCGTTTTTAGCCACCCTCATGTATGCCATCGAGCACACGATTCATGAGGCGGATGCGAAGGCGCAATCCCGTGGCCTCAGGCTGACGGATTCCAACATTCGCTCCCTCTATGTGAAGGGATCCAATGTGTTTTTAGAAAAAACCAAACCTATCCTCCCCTCCAATGCCGGCCCCAAGGATCGCTTCCTTGCCGAGGTTTTTGATCAATTGATCGCTCTCAAAGATGACGTTGCCGAGGAAAGCAAGGATCCCGATGGGTCGGTTCATGAGAACCCGATCCACCCCGCCGACTGGGTCATGGCTTACGAGGCGTGCAAGGCTTCCTGTTCCGTTCACACGCACAGGGAGCCCGGATC
>JBEAOJ010000287.1:0-7330 GCA_041164985.1 Verrucomicrobiota bacterium
AAGCTGGGTGGATTGCCGCCCGGTTGATATTGGTCGGCGGGCCAGAATCTGGAGGAGTCCGGAGTCATGCACTCGTCGATGAGGATGATCTCGCCGTCGTGGATGCCGAACTCGAACTTGGTGTCGGCGATGATGATGCCGCGGGAGGCGGCATAGGCGCGGCCGTGGCGGTAGAGCTCAAGGCTCATATCGCGGACGCGGAGGGCGGTTTCGTCGCCGAGAAGCGCGCGGCACTGTGCCCAAGTGATCGGCTCGTCATGTCCCTCGTCGGCCTTGGTGCTCGGGGTGAAGAGATCTTCGGGAAGACGGTCGCATTGCTTGAGTCCTGCCGGCACGGCGTGACCGCCGACGGTTCCGCTTTCCTGGTATTCCTTCCAACCGGATCCGGCGACATAGCCGCGGACGACACACTCGACAGGGAGCGGCTTCGCTTTCTTCGCGATCATCGAGCGTCCACGCAGGATGTCGGCGTAGGGCTTGAGTTCGGCGGGGAAGGCGGAGACCTCGGTCTCGATCATGTGGTTGGGGACGAAGTCGAGGCGGTGGAACCAGAATGTCGAGAGACCGTTGAGCACCTCCCCCTTGCCCGGGATGGCGTTCGGCAGGATGCAGTCGAAGGCCGAGATGCGGTCGGTGGCGACCAGTAGCAGGTGTTCGCCGAGATCGAAGACTTCGCGGACTTTGCCGCTGCGGAGTTTCTTGATGCCGGGCAGGTCGCAGGTGAGTAGATCCATCGGGAAATGATGAATGATGAACGAGGAATGATGAAATGAAAAAGGGGGGATGCGAGAAGGTAAGGGTTAAAAGGGTTACACCGTTACAATGGGAAAAGAGCAGGCCTTGGTTGCAACTCAGCTTTTTCTGGATTTCAACTCTTCCAACGGTTTGACCATTCGCTCACTCACTCACCCTGCCACGCCCCTTCTTGATCTCCGAGCGCCGACGTTTTCCCTCAACGAGTTTCCGCTTTTCGGAGGGAGAGCGTCTTGCCTTGCGGCGTCGGGCTTTGGAGGCCGCGGCAAGGGCCTTGAGTTTTTTTGCGTGAAGGCGTTCCTCCAGTTTTGCGGCGAGTCGCTCACGGGCGATCTTACGGTTCATGCTCTGGCTGCGGGAGTCGCTCACCGTGACCGAGAGTCCCGTTGGTAGATGGGTCAGGGTGACGGCGGTGGAGACCTTGTTGACATGCTGGCCTCCCGGCCCCGAAGAGCGTGTGAAGGACTCCCGAAGGTCTTCATCGCGGAGAGGTGCATGTACCATGCCCAAAGGATGAAGGATGAGGGATGAAGTATGAAGAAGATTGAGTCGGGAGACGGATCCCGCTTCTGTGGTGTTATGAGCTTTTCCCATCTTGTTCTCGATTCCATCGCCGGACCGCTTGATCAGATCACCGACGAGGCCGCCGGGCTCCGATTGATCATCGCACGCACCGGGGCCGAACCGGTGAGTCTGGCCCGCAGGGATCACAAAGGTGCATGGCGAGGATTTCTCTGGCGCGATGGCGAGGTCGCCAAGCCCGCGTCCGGCTGGGGAAATCATGCCACGGTGATGGGGTACTTCGTCCATCGCCTCTGGAAACAGGAATCGGTCTACGAAGGGCATGTGATCAAGGGTGGCAACCACGGTTTCATCCGCAGTCATGCCTTCCGGCCTCCTGAGGTCGATCTTGCCGCGGGGACGATCACCTATTGTGTGGAACCGTCCGAGATCCCCTCCGATGCCTATCCCTACAAGGTGGCGATGCGCCTTACCTATGCGGTATCCGGAGGAAAAATGATGATGACCTTCTCCTTTGAAAACCGTGAGGATCACCCCGTGGCCCTGAGCTTCGGGTGGCATCCGGGGTTCACCGTCGGTTCCCTTGAGAGTGCCCGCATGATTCTTCCTAAAGGCACCTATGCGCGGGAGATGGCGCCCGGTGATTTTCTCGATGGAAGTGTGATGGAGATCCCCTTCGCCGGAGGGGAGATGCCCTTTGCCAAGAAGGATCTCCCCGGCTCCTTCCTGCTCGACATTGCCGGAGTGCCGGATCGGCGGTTCGTGCTGGAGGATCCGGCGCTCGGCCAGCGCGTCGAGTGCGACTACGCGGAGGCGCCGTTCCTCACGCTCTGGAGCAACGGGGACCCGTTCCTGTGTGTCGAACCCTGCTGGGGACTGCCTGATGGCAATCCTCCCGTCCCCTTCGATCAGAAAAAGGGAATTCAGAGAATCGGGGCCGGCGAAACACTCACCGCCTCGCTGTCGGTCACTCCCTCATTTTTGGAGCCCCGGCAGCATCCTGACACCCTTGCGGAATCATAAGCGGACTGGTATCGTCCGCGGCTCTCCCTTGAAAACACAGAAAGACCTCTCCCCGCAGCAGAAGCAGACATGGCTCAAGGCAATGAGCGCCATGGAGCTGAAGAACTATCCCTACGTCATTCAGCTCTGCCAGGGGCTGTTGCAGACCCTTCCCGATTTTCTGGATGGAAGGAAGATGGCGCGGAAGGCCGCCGTTGAGAAATCCAAGACCGCAAAGAAGGGGTTTTTCTCGGGATTCGGCGGAGGGGCATCGATTGCCCTGATGAAGGTATCGTCCCTTCTCAAGAAGAACGATCTGACAGCGGCCTTGGTTGCCATTGAGGAGGTGCTGGCCGACGACCCGCGCAATGCGCAGGCGAACACAATGCTTCAGGAGATCGCCCTCAAATGGGAACCCCCCATGAAGGAGCTCGCCATCTTTGCTTTCGAGACCATCCTCGAGGGCCAGCCCAAGGACAAGCAGCAGCTTTCCCGGTTTGCCTCCTTCTGCATGGAGAAGGATGAGAACGGAAGTCCCCGGGATCCCGCCCGCGCCGTCGACATCTACAACCGCATCCTTGCCATCGCTCCCAACGACCTCGCCGCCATCAAGGGGAGCAAGGACGCCTCCGCGGCAATGTCCGTCCAGAAAGGTGGCTGGGAAGTGGCCGACAGCTACCGCGATCTCATCAAGAACAAGGAGGAGGCCGTTTCACTTGAGCAGCAGGGCCGCGTGGTCAAGAGCGAGGAGATGATCGATAACCAGATCGCCGAACTCTCCGCAGCCGTGCAGGCCGAACCTGACAGCATCGACAAGTCGCGCAAGGTGGCCGAACTCTTCGAGCAGAAAGGGGACATCGACAACGCCCTTGAGTGGTATCGGTATGTCATGGCTCTCTCGGCCGGAGCCGACCCCACTATCAACCGGAAAATCAGCGATCTTCAGCTCCGCCGGATCAACGATGCCTACAAGGCCCGCGAAGAGTTCCTCGCCTCATCGCCGGACGATCCGGAGGCTCCCCGCTACCGGCAGGAAATGAAGGAACTCACCAGACAGCGCGCCGAGTTTATTCTCGCCGAAGCGCGCGAGCGCGTGGAGCGCAACCCCACCGACCTGCTTGCCCATTTCGATCTGGCTGTGGCGCTCATGGATGCGGGACAACCCCAGGAGGCGATCGGACACCTCCAGCGGGCCCGCAGCAACCCCAGCGTCCGCCTCAAGGCAATGAGCAAGCTCGGCCAGTGCTATGTGGCGCGAAACATGAGCGATCTTGCGGCCAAGACCTTTGCCGACGCCATCTCCGAACTACCGGCCATGGATGCGGTGAAGAAGGATCTGCTCTACAATCTCGGAACCGTCTACGAGTCCATGGATGACAGTGACAAGGCGCTCGATTGCTTCAAGCAGATCTACGAGGTGGATTACGGATACCGCGATGTGGCGGCGAAGGTCGAGTCCTCCTACGCGAAGGGTTAAGGCTGTTGGGCTGAAGGTGGAAAAGGCTGAAGGAAGAGACCTGAGACCTGCCGTAACGGATGCGCAGCAACGGCCGGGCAAGCAAAGAGCAGCTAACAGCCCTGAAAGGGCGGCACGGCTTGCCGGGAGGCAAGTGGCGTCAATGAAGAGACCTGAGACCTGATCCCATTTTCATCCCTCATAAGTCATAATTCATTTTTTTCTGACGGGCTGTTGGGCCGGTAGCCCCCAACGGGCTCGCCCCGTTGGAGCGAAAGTTGAAAAGTTGAAGTTGAAGGACTGAACTCGGCCCTCTGCACCTTTTTTAACCATTCACTTTCTAACCTTGTAACTGCGTTAAAAGCGCACCGCATTGCGGGTGCCCAAGTCTTGTGAATTAGCTTTTTAACGTATCACCCTTTCACGCATCATGTCACCCATGCCTAGGACATCACTCACTCCACGCCGCCCCAGACGTCCCGTCCCGCAATCCGGTGGGCAGGAGGGGCGATCCGCCCGGCTCCCGATGTACCGGATCATGCAGATCCATCAGATGCTCCAGATGGGGGAGTTTCCCAATTGCCAGGCGCTTTCGCGGGTCTTTGAGGTCTCCTACAAGACGGTGCAGCGGGACATCGATTTCATGCGTGACCAACTCCGGTTGCCGATCGATTACGACACGGTTCATCACGGGTTCCGCTACACCCGCGAGGTGAAGGAATTGCCCTCCCTCTCCCTGCAGGAGGGGGAGGTGGTGGCCCTACTGGTCGCCCAGAAGGCCGCCGAACAATACCGCGGCACTCCCTTCGAGAAGGCTATAGGGACCGCCTTCACCAAGCTGATCGAAGGACTTCCCTCGCGCGCGGAGATCTCCCTTCACGACCTGAGTCAGGCCCTTTCCTTCCGTCCTTCCGGTCCTCCCGCCAATGACCTCCATGCCTTCCGGACCCTCAGCTCCGCCCTCCTGGACTCCCATGAGGTTTCCTTCCTCTACCGGAAACCCGGCGACGGGGAACGGAACGAACGCCGCATCCAACCCTATCATCTGGGCTGCATCGCCGGTCAGTGGTATCTGATCGGACTCGATCTCGGCCGCAAGTCGGTGAGGACCTTCGCGCTGGCCCGCATCACCAGGCCGAAGGACCTCCGGCGACGATTTGATCGTCCCAAGGACTTCTCCCTCGATGCCATGCTCGGGCAGAGTTTTTCCGCCTTTGAGTCGAAGAACGCGCAGAAGGTAAGGATCCTGTTGGATCCCATCGCCGCAGCCCTGGCTTCTGAGCGGCGCTGGCACCCGTCCCAGAAGATCACCAGAAGAAAGGATGGATCCGCGGAGTTGTCGCTCAAGGTCGGGCTGGCTCCTGATCTGGAATCCTGGATCCTGGGCTGGGGACCGCGAGCCGAGGTGCTTGCGCCGGCCGCTCTGCGGCGCAGCATCGGAGCCGCGCTCAAGAAAGCGGCGATGCGCTATCGGTGATATCAATGAGTTCCGCCTTCCCAGACGGTTCCCTTATTCCATTCGCTGCCGCAGGGGCCGCCACCCTTATTCGCTTCGATCATGATGTCCTTGCCCTCCGGTGTTAGCAGGGGAAGATAAGCATTACTGATGCGCTGCGTGGATTTGGGGACATAGTGGCAGATGAAGGAACGGCGGAAGCGATCCTTGGAACGGTTAGGGCCGGATCCGTGGATGGAGTTGCCGTTGAAGAAGAGCGTGTCACCAGCCTTCATGACGCAGGGAACCGCTTTTTTACCCTTGGGTGTCGGCACGTAGTGCGTGGTGAAGGATTCCTCCTTGTTTGCAAGCTGTGGGCAGGAGATCTCCTCATCCGCCGTGTTGGCGACGAGATACATGCCGCCATTTTCGGGATCCGCCTCGTCGATCGCGGTCCATGCGGCCACGCAGGTTTGCGGCTCCACCAGGAGGTAGAAATTGTCTTGGTGCATCGCCTGGCCGCGCGAACCCGGCGGCTTGTAGTAGAACATACTCTGGGCCGCGAGAACATCGTCCTGCATGAGTTCCCGCAGGCAGGTAAGAACACCCGGATGGACGATATGTTTGCGCGAGACGGCGTCAAAGCGGTGGGGGTGCATCACCCGAGGAAATTCCTTCAAGGGATCGCCGGAGGATTCTTCTTTGGAGACTTGGTCAAAGTGGCCGGGGATCGGGCCGTTCTCCGCGATGCGAGAGAATGTGGATTTGATTTCCTCGACCTCGGCATCGGAAAAGAGGCCGCTGGCGACAGCGTAGCCGTGCTGTTGGAACGAGGCTTTCATTTCATCCAGGTCCACGGATGAGGGAAGTGTGGGTGACGGTGAGTATGTGCTGCTCATAGGTTCATCAGAGTCGCTTCTTTTCAGATAATGAAAATGGACGAATTTCCTGAAAGGATGGACTATCTTACCATCCATGAAATCCAAAACACAGTGGTTCCCGGGGCAGATCATTCATTTATTGCCCGCCAATCTACTCCGTCATGTCGGTCGCCATCCCCTTGGAGTAGGCCTGCATATCAAATGCCTCGGATGGTATCCTAAAGCCCGTCGGCATCGGATGCAGAGGTCTCACGGGCTTGATGAATGCATTGTGATCTTTTGCTTCAAAGGTAAAGGCTGGGCCGAAATCGATGGATGCCGATTCGCCGTCGAGGCCGGTGAAGTGCTTTTCATTTCGGCGAACAAGCCGCATGCCTACGGTGCCGATGATCACTCCCCCTGGTCGATCCATTGGGCGCATTTCTCGGGAACGGCTGCGGCCTCCTACGCCAGTCTGCTGCCACCCCGCGACTATGTGCTCTCGATCCCGTCCGCTGATGCCAAGGAAATCGGACGCGTGTTTCGGGCATCATACCGATTGGCATCCACCGGTCTCACGGAGCGGACCTCGTTGCTTGTTTGCCACATGCTGAGGTATGTGCTGGGAATTTTGTTTTTTCAGACTGGAAGAAGCCTGGGAGGTACTTCGCGCGCCATCGCCCATGATCTGACGGGGAGCATCGAATACATGCGCGCTAATGTGACGCGTTCACTGACGCTCAAGGAACTCTCACGCCACGCCGGACTCTCGCCGACGCGTTACTCCACGCTCTTTCGTGAGCAGACTGGATCATCCCCTGTCGAACACCACATTCGCCTCCGGATGCAGGCCGCATGCCATTATCTGGACGCTACGGCACTGAGCGTGAAAGAAGTCGCGGCCAAGCTTGGCTACGACGACCCGTATTACTTCTCGCGCATCTTCCAGAAAATCCACGACTGCTCCCCACTGGCGTACCGGCGGTCGGTAAAAGGCTGAGAAACCGGCTTTTGAGGACAGCCGATCCTTAGGGAACCGCTGATTAAATCGCATAGAGGCCGTTGCGGGAAGAACTGGCCGCGGGCAAGGCGGCTTGGCGCGAGCATCCCCGCAGCGGGCTGTAAGTGCCAAGCCAACACAGCCCCCGGCCTATTATCTCCGCAACCCGCAGGGCTGAAGCCATTTGTCGATTTTTGCGGCGTTGCTAGCTTGGGCGAGACCGCTGCGGGTATCGCCCAGCGCTCGCGCCTTCAAAAATCAGCAACTGCCCCTTCAGCGGCCATCATGGGATTTAATCAGCG
>JBEAOJ010000288.1:0-5636 GCA_041164985.1 Verrucomicrobiota bacterium
TCATGGATGGGCAACGGCTATGCCCTCGGTGGTTGATAACCCGCATTCTTCCATTTCTTTTCCTGATTTCCTGATTTTTCTTCTGTATCTCGTCTTCACCCACTGAAAACAGCGAGGAGCCTGTTTTTTGTGCATCTTGTGGCTACACCTTTTCTAAAATCGCTCTAGACTGTTAGACTGTTGGAGCTACAGCAGAAACTCATCGCCTGAACCAAACCATGATTTTTCTTTTCGCGTCTCTTGCCTTGATCATCGGTCTTTTCTCCGTAATCCCGGCGATATTGATCAGGAACCGATGTCCCGTGGCCTGGTGGGACTACCTCTACCCTTTCTCTGGAGTTCTCATCTGGATCGGGTTGCTTGCCCTGAATCTCGGCTCTCGTGCGTCGCTTTCGAATTTCATCGAGGTCTTCTGGATTGCCTTGTTTTCAATCCTGATCTCATGGGTTCGACTCTCGTTTCTTTTTTTCATGAAACGCAAGGGATCATTCCTCATGATGTCGGTTCTTACGCTGATGCCCTCGCTTTTTGCAATCGCCGTCCGATTCCTGACTCCTACCTTGCCGGAATAGCCCGGCCCGGCGGCGCACCTCATCGCTTTCACTGCAGCTTATAGGGAAGCCAGCCTTAGCGTCATCACTTGCGAGAACTTAAACCCGAAATTTGCATTGGGAATTTCTGAGAACATAGGAGGCCGGGTTAAAAGAGTTAAAAAGGTGAAATGTTATAACGTGGATCCGGGAAAGACCTGACTCGGCATCGAAAGGGGGAAGTCAGGAAAAGTGCCCTCAAAGATGCCTTCATGAGTTCCATTCGGCCTCTGACTTCAGCCCCTTGTGACCTTTTAACGGTGTAACGCTTTTAACCTTTTCGGGACTCACCATCCGGGTGAACCGCTCAAACCTGTCAACACCGCTCTATTGCGCAATCTGGGTTAAAATCAGTCTATTCTTACTGCATGACTATGAAGGAACAGGCCATGACGGCGATTCAGGTGCTCCCGGAAAACGCTGACCTGATCTCGATTATCCGCGAGCTTTCCTTCCTTGCCGGGGTTGATGAGGCTTCCCGGGAAATCCGTGACGGGGAAGGCATGGATGCCGAATCGGCCAAAAAGAAACTCAGGGAATGGGTCGGCGCGTAATATTTGCGCCCACGTCCGTCCGTGATCTCGCGGACTCTGTATCGTACATCGCCAGATTCGATCTCGACGCGGCAGTCAGATTGGGTGAAATCCCTCATTGAGGCGGCGGAGAGAATGCTTGCCTCCCATCCCCACGCCGGACCGGTCTGCCCGGAGTTTCCCGAAGGACCCTACCGATACTGGCTGCACCGTGGCTACCGGATCGTCTATCAGGTCTCGGACAATGAGGAGAGGGTTGATGTCCTTCGTTTCTGGCAATGCGCCCAGGGAGATCTTCCGCTAGACTTTTAGTTTCTGCAGAAACCAGCGCGGAGCGTGGAAGTTTTGATGCCGAGCTAGGTGCGCGAGTGAAGCTGCAGTTGAACCTATTGCCTCGCTGTTTGACTCATTCACTCACACTCATTTCTCCTTTCAGGCAGAGCATACGCTGTCTATCCGGTTACTTCTCGCCCAACCGTATTCCCGACGCCACCCTTAGGGCCTGTGCTGAGGCATAGGCTATTGGCTCTTTGAGCGGTTGACGCTATTCCAAGCCGCCACATTTCCGGAAAGGTTGCTGTCAGGCTCCAATCCGCTCGGAAATGCAGGTCAAAGCTGCACAGCGTCCAAATTGTCACGCCCCTACTTAGGGGAATTCAGCCAATCAATGAAACCCTTCGGGCCGCCCGGAATATATCCGCTCTTCTGCTTGATGACTTTGCCCTGAGGATCGAGGAGGACGAGGGTCGGGAACCCCTGGACCTGATACTGCTGCTGAAGGGCATCATTCTGCTTCTTCACCTCAGTGTTCTGACTCTTCCCCTGCGGGAAGTCGATTTCGACCAGAACGAGGTTCTTGTCCGCGTAATCCTTGAAGGCGGGCTGGTCAAAGGTCTCCTTCTTCAGCTTGATGCACCACCCGCACCAGTCGCTGCCGGTGAAGTCGAGGAGGATCTTTTTGTTTTCCTTCGCCGCAGTGGCGAGGGCGGTTTTGTAATCCTCACCCCAGCCACCGGCAAAAGCGGGGCTGACGAGAAGAGCGGCAACGAGGGCTAGGAGGAGGGAACGAGGGGAGTTCATACACGCCCCTGTTAGTCCCATAGCAGTCTCCTGCGCAACAAGAAAGTGAGAGGGAGGGTGAAACTTGAAACCTGAGACCTGAGACCTGAGACCTGAGACCTGAGACCTGAGACCTGAGACCTGAGACCTGAGGCTCGGACATGGCTTCGGGATTATTACTCAGCTTTCAAGTTAGCTTGCACGGCCGTTGCTTCGCATCGGTTACGGCGGTTCTCATCCCTCATTGCCGTTCCCCACCTGCCACTGGGGGGAGATCTCTTTTGCAATCGGGCTGCGTTCCCCTGCGGCAAGATGATGGACGGCGGCGAAGGCCATCATGGCCGCGTTGTCGGTTGCGAGTTCGGGTGCCGGCAGGTGGAGTGTCCACCCCTTTGTCTGGCAGAGGCGTGTCATTCCCTCCCGGAGGGCGCTGTTGGCGGCTACACCGCCCGAGAGGGCGACGCGAGTGACGCCCGCCGCTTCCACGGCGTGTTCCGTCTTCCTGAGCAGGACGCCGACGATGGCATGGCGCACCGAGGCGCAGAGATCGGCCATGCCCTGGGAGGACTTGGGGAGTTCGGGGTTCTTTTCCAGAAAGTAACGGACCGAGGTCTTCAGGCCGCTGAAGCTGAAGTCGAGATTCTCCCGCTCGGGCAGGGCTTGGGGAAATTCATGGGCCTTGGGATCCCCCGTGGCGGCCAACCGGTCGATCTCGATTCCTCCCGGATAGGGGAGGCCGAGCAGTTTGGCGATCTTGTCGAATGCCTCGCCCGCCGCATCATCGAGGGTGCGCCCCAGCACGGTGTAGTCACCCACTCCACGCACGAGCGTGAGTTGGGTGTGCCCGCCGCTCACCAGCAGGGCGAGGTGAGGAGGGATTTCCTCCCCACCCAGAAAGGGGGAGAGAAGGTGCCCTTCGAGGTGGTTGAGCGCGAGGTAAGGAATGCCAAGGGCCATGGCAAACCCTTTGGCATACGAGGCGCCCACCAGCAATGCGGGTGCCAGACCCGGGCCTGATGTGGCTGCCACGGCTCCGAGGTCGGAAGGGGCGATTCCCGAATCCGAGAGTGCGCGGCGGACCAGGGGGTCGATCGCAAGGAGGTGGTTGCGAGAGGCGACTTCCGGAACAACTCCCCCGAAGCGAGCGTGCTCCTCGGCCTGGGAAGCGATGAGGCTGCAGAGGATCGTGCCGGGTGGGCGCAGAATCGCCACGGCTGTCTCGTCGCAACTGGACTCAATCGCTAAAATTGGAAAATCGGAAGACACGGCTGAAAGGTTTTGATCAGGAAATCAGGAAAGTATGAAGGGAAGAATAAGAGGGCTGAGTTGAGTCACAAAATGCACAAGAACCACAAAAGAGGAATTCAGGAAATACTCTTCTCCAGAGCCTCTGTGCCTTTTGTGCCTCTTGTGGCAATTTCCCCGATTCCTGATTTCCTGAGTTCCATATTTATCCTTCTGCTTTGCCGTCCTGTGAGGGAATAAGATGACGAGTCCATGCGGCGAGGAGTTCCTGCGGGGATTCACGCATCAGGCGATCAGCCTTTCCCAATTCCCCGATCAGTGAAGCTGCCACGGTGCTCCGATCCAGCGAGGATCCGGTGATCATCGACAGGGAAGCGGCACGACCCCTCAGTTCCTCGGGAAAGTCCTCCGGGGTGTGGTTCACGTTGAGTCCGATCCCGACCACGGCGAAGGGATCGTTCCCGACCCTTGTCTCAACGAGGATGCCAGCCACCTTGCACCCGCCTATCAGTACATCGTTGGGTTCCTTGATGCCCGCATCGGTCGCCCCGAGTGTGCGCAGCGCGCGGACGAGTGCCACGGCGGCGAAGGCGGAAAGCGACGGGATCGAGGCATCGTTGATCTCAATCCGCAGCAGCAGCGAGAACCAGAGCCCGAGTCCGGGCGCGGAGGACCAGGGGCGCCGGAACTGGCCGCGACCCGCCGTCTGGCTCTCCGCAAAAAGAAAGGTGCCGGAGGGGGCCCCCTCCTCTCCCCGACGGAGGAGCTCGTCGTTGGTCGAAGTGATCTCGCCGACCACCCGCACCGGAAGGCCCCATGGCGAGGCCGCGCTCAGAACGGCGGGATCCAGCGGTTCAGCTGACATGACCCGGCGACTCCATCTCAAGCGAAAGATCGGCATTCGTCGCGGAGTGCGTGAGCGCCCCCACGGAGATGCGGTCGACGCCCGTGGCGGCGATCCCGGGAATGCTCGCCAGAGTCACGCCACCGCTGGCCTCGAGCAATACGGCGGGAGCGACTTTGTTGCGCAGGGCGACAGCCTCGCTCATTTGAGCCGGGGGCATGTTATCGAGAAGGATGACATCAATTCCCTGCATGCCGAGCAGTGTCTTCACTTGATCGAGTGTGTCCGCCTCGATCTCGATCGGCAGTCCGGGGTGCTCCGAGCGCAGGCGCGTGATCACTGGCGGGAGGAGGGAGAGGTCGCCCAGTGCGGCCAGGTGATTGTCCTTCACGAGCACCGCGTCATGGAGCCCCATCCGGTGATTTGTGCAACCGCCCGCCTTCACGGCCTGTTTCTCAAGGAGGCGCCAACCCGGGGTTGTCTTGCGGGTGTCGAGTAGTGTGACCCCGGTGCCCTTCACCGCGTCGGCGTAGCGGCGCGAGAGCGTTGCGATGCCGCAGAGTCTGCCGAGAAAGTTGAGGGCTGTCCGCTCTCCGGAGAGGATCGAGCGTGTCGGACCGCTGATCTCGAGAAGCAGCGATCCGGGTGAGAGTCTCTCCCCTTCGGCGGCATGGGCCGTGATGGTGAGAGTCTGATCGACGCGGCGGAAGACCTCGGACGCGATGGCGATTCCCGAGGCAACACAGTCGCACCGGGACACGATGCGGGCGCGGGAAACCGAATCGGCGGGGATGAAGGCCCGCGAGGTGACGTCTCCAGCGGCTCCCAAATCCTCGTTCAGGGCGAGGGAGATCAGGTCTTCAGCGGCCTTCATGGGATTTAATCAGCGGTTACTTAGAGTGTTGTGAATCGAGTGATGGCCACAAAATGCACAGGATGCTGCACAGGATGCACAGAAATCAGGGAATGCCGGGGAGGGTGCTCCATGAATTTGCAGGCTTCTTCTTACTCTCTTCCCTCTTGTGGTTTTTGTGCCTTTTGTGGCTACACCTTTTCTGAAATTTCCTACGCCGCACCTGCCGTCGTATCCGTATCAACGAGGGGCCGCAATCCGAGCAGGGAACGTTGCCACGGCAGGAGGACGGGGGCGTCGGGATCGTTGGCGACGGCCTCGAGGGCGGCCTTCGGTGCAAGGATGGAGGGATCGAGGTCAATCTCGCGGGCCACCTTGTCCCGGTGTTCCCGCAACTGGTTGAAGCGGTCGACCTGCTCCTTGGTGGAGCGAATGCGCACCCCACGGATGACCTTGGGCCATTCCTCCTCGGGTAAGGCCAGTGCGGTCTCGAGCGTTGACTCGAGCCTTTC
>JBEAOJ010000289.1:0-4010 GCA_041164985.1 Verrucomicrobiota bacterium
TATCAAATTCGCATCCCCTTACCTCCCAACTCATCCCCAATCCAAGCAACTCGTGAAATAGCCTTTCTGGTGTCATCCCACCTTCTTACCAACCTCACCCACTGAAAACAGCGAAGAACCGGTTCTTCCTCTTTAAGCATTTGATACAAAGGAAACATAGCAAAAATTTCGAGTGAAATCTGAGAGGATGAATCTCTTTTTCGAAAAAGAGCCATAATTCTTTTTAATATAGACATTATATTATGTGTTTTGTGTGTTTCTTAAATAGTATCAATTAAAGTATCTTGTAGTAGGATGAGCGTAAGATGATTAAGCTACATAGAACGATCAAGTAAGCAAGCTGGGGGAGGCATCTTTTTTCAGCGTCTGAGCGAGGCTAGGGCGCCCCGCATCGCATCGACCGGGACGGGTTCGCCGAACCAGAGGGCGTTCTGGATGACTCCCTGATGAAGGAGCATGGAGAAGCCGTTGGCACCCCGTGCCCCGACTGCGTGGACCTGCCTGAGTAAGGCCGTCTCGCCGCCGCTGTAGACGGTGTCATAGACGAGATGGCGGGGTTCGAGGAGATTGTCGCGGAGTGGAGAGGGATCATCCGGGTTCATGCCAAGCGGCGTGGCATTGATGATGAGATCCGTCGTGGCGAGCTGATTCCCGATTTCATCCGGATCCAGGGAGATGGAGTTTATCTCCTTACCGAGGGTGTCGCGGATCTCGGCGGCGAGAGCATCGCCTTTTTGATGGTTTCGGTTGGCAACGGTGATCCCTGGACACCCTTCAAGGGCACACTGCACGGTGATCGCCCTGCCGGCTCCGCCGGCTCCTCCCAGGATGAGGACCCGGAGTTCTTTCAGCGGGATGCCGAATTCCTCGCGGATCGCGGCGGAGAGACCCGGGCCGTCGGTATTATGGCCGTGGAGCTTCCCATCGACGACCTGAACCGTGTTGACCGCACCCATGAGCCGGGATTCGAGGCTGACCTCGTCCATGATCGGCAGCGCCGCCTGCTTGTGGGGGATGGTGAGGCTGGCCCCGAGGAATCCCGCCGTGGTGAGATTCCGCAGCGCCTGCGGGAGTTCTTCCGGAGTGACGCGGATGCGGATGTACTGGAGTTTCAGACCGCGGGCTTGGAGCGCCGCATTGTGCATCGGGGGGGATGCGGAGTGGGCGACCGGATCGCCGAAGACGGCGAGTCGGGCCGGGGGATCGAGTTTCCGGAAAACCTTTCCCCCATCGGCCAGATCCGACGCCGTGAAGACGATCGGAGTCTCTCCGCAAGCGTTCATCGGATTACGCCCCGGCTTTCGCGATACCCTTGGAGAATCGTGCAAGGGTGCGCTCCTTGCCGAGGATCTCCAGCATCTCGTAGAGGCCGGGTCCGATGCCGCGTCCGCTGGCCGCAACGCGGGCGGGATGGACGAGTTCGCCTGTCTTGATGGCGAGTTTCGCGGCCGTCTCCTTGAGGCTCGCCTCGAGTGAAGCGCAGTCCCAAGAGCTTGAGGGCAGCGCTGAATACACCTCGGAAAGTGCCTTGAGGCGCTCGGCGGCAGCGGGGCCGGTGAGAGACTTGGCCACGGCGACCTCGTCATAGGGAAACTCCTCGGTGAAAAAACAGGCAACCCACTCGGGGAGATCCTTCAGGAGCTTGACCTTCGGCTTCACGATGGAGAGGACCTTCTCAAGGGAATCCCAGGTCGGCCAGGTGATGCCGGCCTTCTCAAGGAAGGGGATGGCCAGTTCGGCATAGCGGGCCAGGTCCATGGCGAGGAGATACTGGCCGTTGATCCAGAAACATTTGTCGAGGTCGAAGGCCGCATTGCGACGGTTGATCTGGTTGAGTTCAAACAGGGCCACCACTTCCTCCGTGCTGATGATCTCGCGATTTTCCTTGGGGGACCATCCGAGCAGGCTGAGATAGTTGCGGACCGCCTCCGGAGCGTATCCGGCCTCGGGGTAGGTTCCCAGAGCCGCACCCTCGTCACGCTTGCTCATCTTGCTGCCGTCGCGGTTGAGGATGAGCGGCATGTGCGCGAAGCGGGGGGGCTCCGCTCCGAGTGCCCGGTAGAGCTCGATGTGCTTGGGGGTGTTGGAGAGATGATCCTCGCCGCGGATCACGTGGGAGATCTTCATCTCGATGTCATCGACGACGCTGACGAAGTGGAAGATCCAGGATCCGTCCGGGCGGCGGAGCGTGAGGTCGGGATGGGTGCCGGGATTGGTCAGGTCGAATTCGATCTTTCCGCAGATCTCGTCATTGACGATCACTTTCTCGCGGGGGGAGCGGAACCGGATGGCGCCGTTGTCCTCGTAAAGATGCCCTGCCTTCTCGAGGCGCGAGAGATACTCCTCGTAGATCGCCCCTCGTTCGCTCTGGTAGTAGGGGCCGTGGTTGCCGCCCTTATGAGGTCCCTCGTCCCAGTCGAGGCCCAGCCAGTGGAGCCCGTCGAGGATGACCTTCTTGGCCTCCTCGGTGTTGCGGGTGTGGTCGGTGTCCTCGATGCGGAGGACAAACGTGCCGGCGTTCTTGCGGGCGTAGATCCAGTTGAAGAGGGCTGTGCGTGCTCCACCGACATGGAGGAGGCCGGTGGGTGACGGGGCGAATCGTGTGCGGACGGACATAGTGGTAGACCAGGATTGAATCGCATCAAGGGATTTGCGGCAAGCGTCGCGGGCGGGTGGCTGCGGAGAATTCCTTTGCTGGGAGAAGACGAGCGCGTAGTCTCTCGTTTCACCGATACACCCTTTTGATCCCATGACACTCTCCGAACGCATCGACCACGACCTCAAGGAAGCCATGAAAGCCCGCGATTCCGCCAAGCTCGGCACGCTTCGCATGGTGAAGAGCGCCTTCAAGTACGCGGCCATCGAGAAGAGCGGCGCCGACGCCGTCGTGGATGACGAGGTTGCCACGTCCGTGCTGCGCAAGCAGATCAAGCAGCGGGAGGATGCGGCCGCCGGATTCGAGCAGGGAGGCCGTCCCGAGATGGCCGAAAAGGAGAAGGCCGAAATCGCCGTTCTTGCCGCCTACCTCCCGGCGGCCCTTTCGACCGAGGAACTTGCCGCTATTGTCCGTGACGCGATTGCCGAAGTCGGAGCTTCCTTGGGAACACCGGGAGGTGTCGGCAAAGCCCAGATGGGTGCTGTCATGAAGGCCGCCCAGGCGAGGGCCGCCGGACGCGCCGATGGCAAGAGTCTCAGCGCAGAGGTTCAGAAGCAGCTTCCGTGATCCCGGGGGACTTTTCCCCTTCTACCCGAAATGAACCGCTCAGCGCTTCCCGCTTCTGCCGCCGTGATCGTGGGCGGCGGGTCAGGTAACCGTTTCGGCGGGGATAAGCTCACGGTGTCGCTGGCCGGCAAGCCTTTGATCGGCCACACGCTCTCCGCCTTTGAAGGGACAGTCGCCGTTTCAGCAATTGTGCTGGTCGTTCCCCCCGGGAGGGAGGAAGAGTTCCGCACGATCGCGAGGGAAGAAGGGATCGCGAAACTGACCTCCGTGATTCCCGGGGGGGAGCATCGTCATGAATCGGTTCGCCGCGGCCTGGAAGCGCTTCCGTCCCAGGTCGAACTCGTCGCGATCCATGACGCGGCAAGGCCCCTGATTACTCCTGATCTCATTACCCGCTGCCTTGAGATAGCGGCCAAGGAGGGGGCTTCCGCCTTGGCGGCTCCGGTGACCGACACCCTTCATCGGATAAATGCATCGGGATGCGCGGCCGGTACTGTCGATCGCACCACGCTACGGGCAATGCAGACTCCCCAGGTATTTCGCGCGGCAGAGATCAGGGATCTACTTGCCTCCGTGTCAGGTAAGCCTACCGATGAGGTCTCGGTTGCCATCGCCGAGGGGAAGAAGGTTTCCTTGGTCGAGCATCACGAACCGAATCTCAAGGTGACCTGGCCCCAGGATGTCGTCATGGCCGAGGCCCTGCTCCGGGTAAGGGGAGGAAAAAGGGAAAGGAAAAATGAAAAATGAAGAATGAAGAATGGAAAAGTTAGGAAATCGTAAGGATGCC
>JBEAOJ010000290.1:0-7665 GCA_041164985.1 Verrucomicrobiota bacterium
GGAATGGATTTTGCCCTAACCCGTCAATTTTCCCAGAGAAAGTTTTCCAATTTCAGTTTGGAGAGCCTCGCCTTGGCCTCGTCGGCCCTGGCACCCCCCTCAGAAATGATCTGGCCGTACAGCGCGACGGCATCATTCCACTGCTTTCTTGCTTCCAGCAGACGGGCCGCGTCAAAGGCGGCCTTGTCATGCCACTGCTGCTCGGGATCGGTTGTCCGGGGATTCTTGAAGGCCTCGTAGTAGGCCGCCAGCGCGGCATCCCCCTCCCCGAGCTTCTCCAGGACCATGCCGCTCTTGCAGAGGGCCTGATTCCTCCAGCGGAGCGGCATCGAGGTGTCCGCCGCGAGCTGCCTCCATGCCTTCACCGCCTCACGCTCCTGGGAGGGATCCGAGGCGCCAAGCTGGTGCCGGGTGTCGCCGCTGGCCATGAGTGCCGCGGCACGGATCTCGGGGTCGGGTCCGTTCGCCCCCTCGGAAGAGAGGATCTTTCCGTAGATCGCCAGGGCTTCGAGCGGCAGATTCTGGGCATTCTTGAGCGCCCCCTCCTGAAGCCGTGCCTGCCAGGCAAGTTGGTCGCTTCCCTCGATGCCGGCAACCTTCTCGAGAAGCATGAGGGCGTCGTCGATGGAGGCGGGATCCATGGAACGTGATGCCGAATGCGCCGCAAGGAAGAGCGCCAGGCGTCCCAGATCCGTCCCGGCACAGGCGGCGGCGAGTTGCTCGAACTCGACCCGCGCCCCCTGAATGTCCCCCGAGGCAAGCAGGGACTCGGCAAGCTTGAGGCGCACCTCCGGGACAAATCGGGAATCCGGATGGGCCTTGAGAAAATCGCGGGCAGCCTTGATGACGGCGGCCGAGTCGGCCTTGCGGCCCGTGTCCTTGAGAAAAACGGCCAGGTATTCCTCCCGCTCGGGTTCCCCCGAATTCTCCCTCACGGCCTTGGCCAGGTCGCGGTCGGCGGCCTCACCCCGGCCCGACTTCATGTTGAGTTCCGCGGCGGCGAGGCGGGCCCGGGACTTCATCGCGGGATCAGGGGAGCCCTCCGCCAACTCACCCAGCATGGCCGCTCCGGAACCCTGTCCACGCCTGGCGAGATCAAGCGCGATCTGGAACTGCATCTCCTCGGAAGCCTTGCCCGACTTCATCGCGGCGATGGCACGGGCCGACTGGGAGGCATCGAGGGATCCCTTGCCCGCCGTGGCGGCTAGAACCGCTTGGTTGAAGAGGGCATCTGTTGCAAGCGTCGGGTCGAAGGTGGCGGCCTCACGGAAGGCGGTGGCGGCCTCACCGTTCCTCTTGGATGCCGCGGCGGCAAGCCCCCTCACGTAAGCGAGTCTGGCCCGCAACGCGGAAGGGGCCGAGGGACGATCGGCGGCTAGAGCGAAGGCCTCGGCGGCATTCCCATGGGCGAGCTTGCCCGAGCTGAGGAGAAGGCGGGCCTCATCGGCAAGCGGGTCATCCGGATATCGGCCGATGAAGGACTCCAGGAGCTTTTCCCCGGACTTGTCGCGCCCGATCTTCAGCTCCGACTTCGCCAGGTAATAGGAGGCGTACTTCGCCCGCACGGGATGCGTGTTGTCGTCGGCCCACTTCCTGAGACTGGTCGTCTCCGCAGGAGCAACCGCGGCTCGCAACCGCTCAAGCAGAAGGAACTGATCGGCGAGAAGAGGGGCATCATCGACGCTCTCAAGGTGCTTTTCGAGCAGGGCGATGGCCTGGGCCTCCTTCTTGGACGAAGCGAAGCAGATGGCGGTGCCCAAGGTGGAAGCCGAGGCGCTCCAGGGAGTTGCGGGAGGGACGGCGGCAAAGAGCTTCCGGGCATCGGTGATATTGCCGGCTCGCCACGTGGCGAGCGCCTTGAGGTATGCGGCGGCGGCCTTTCCCTCATCGCTCGTGAAGGAGGAGGTCTGGAGCAGCTTGAGGCACTCCTCGGTTTGGCCGAGCGCGATCAAGTCGGCTCCCTTCTCGAGGAGAAGATCCTCGGCTATCGGGGAATCGGCCGGGACGGCGGCAAGAACCTGAAGGGCCCCACCGGGGTCGCCCGATCCGCGAAGAATCCTGGACTGCAACAGGGCGACCCGTTCACCGGGAACGCCCGGGACATCTTTTTTGGAGAGCAGCAACCCGCCCAGAATTTCCTTTGCCGCGGTGTAATCACCGGTGCCCGTGAGCGCCACGGCCTTCCAATAGGCCAGCGAGGGATCCTGCGCGGCATCGGCCGTCGAGGTCACGGCCACTGCCTCGTCAAAGCGACCTCCGGAGACCAGCAGGGCGACCAGTCTCCGGGTCAGATCCAACCTGCGCGCGGGATCCTGCTCCTGCTGGATCCTGGTGCGAAGCACCGCCGCTGAAACCTGCGGGAGGCGTTCCAAGGATGCCGTTGTGGCAAGGTCGGTCTCCCGGGCCGGATCAACCGGAAAGTTGGTCGGTTCCGCGCCGAAGAGAGAACCCAAGGAGAGGGTCAGCGCCGCAAGGCACGCCGCAGCCAGTGACCCGTATGGCTTGAGGAATGCTCTGCCACCTCGTCGGGCGTTCCGCATGCCACGAGTTGTCCGCCCCCTTCCCCGCCCTCGGGGCCCATGTCGATGATCCAGTCCGCGCATTTGATGACTTCGAGATTGTGTTCGATGACGATGAGGGTATTTCCGCCGTCGCGCAACCTCAGGAGCACTTCCAGCAGTTTCTGAATGTCGGCAAAATGAAGCCCCGTCGTCGGTTCGTCCAGCAGGTAGAGCGTCCTGCCGGTCGCTTTTTTGGAGAGTTCGGCGGCGAGCTTGAGGCGCTGGGCCTCCCCCCCGGAAAGAGTCGTCGCCGACTGGCCGAGCTTCAGGTAACCGAGACCGACCTCCTGCAGGACCTCCAGCTTTCCGTGGATGGCCGGGATGGAGCGGAAAAATCCCGCCGCCTCGTCGATGGAAAGCTCCAGCACGTCGGCGATGTTCTTCCCCCTGTAGGAGATCTCGAGGGTCTCGCGGTTGAAGCGGCGCCCTCTGCAGAGTTCGCACTCCACGAAGACATCGGCGAGGAAGTGCATCTCTATGCGGATCATCCCGTCCCCCTCGCACTGCTCGCAGCGCCCCCCCTTCACATTGCAGGAGAAACGGGCCGGGGCATATCCGCGAACCTTGGCGGCCGGCAGTCCGCTGAAGAGATCACGGATCGGTCCGAAGACGCCGGAGTAGGTGGCGGGGTTGGAGCGGGGCGTGCGGCCGATCGGGCTCTGGTCGATGACCACCACCTTGTCGAAGGCCTCTGTCCCGAGAATGCGGCCATGGGCTCCGGGCGCCTCCTTCGCCCCGTAGAACTGGCGTGCAAGCGATCGGTGGAGGATATCGTTCACCAGCGTTGATTTCCCGCTTCCGGAAACCCCCGTCACCACCGTGAAGAGACCGACGGGAAATCCGACCGTCAGGTTCTTCAGATTGTTCTCGGAGGCGTCGGTCACGGTAAGCCATCCCGGCCCCGGCGCGGCCTTCACGGGAGGACGATGACGGATCCTGGGCACCGAGATCTTCGCCGTGCCCGAGAGGAACTGGCCGGTCAGGCTGGCCGGATCGGCCAGGATCTCGGCAGGTGTGCCGGTCGCCACGATCTCCCCTCCCCTCGGCCCGGCACCGGGCCCCATGTCGAGCACGTGGTCGGCCGCCAGGATCGTCTCCTCGTCATGCTCGACAACGACGACCGAGTTTCCGAGATCGCGGAGTCCGCGGAGAGTCCCCAGCAGGCGGTCATTGTCGCGCTGATGCAGGCCGATGCTTGGTTCATCAAGCACGTAGAGCACCCCTGCCAATCCGGAGCCGATCTGCGTGGCAAGACGGATGCGCTGCGCCTCCCCGCCGGAAAGCGTCCCGCTTTCACGGTTGAGGGTGAGGTAGCCGAGCCCCACCTCGACCAGAAATCCGAGTCTCGCGCCGATCTCGCGCAGGAGATCCACCGTCACCTTGCGATCGGCAGCCGAGAGCTGCAACCCCGCCAGCACCTCGCAGGCGCGGGAGGCCGGAAGCGTGCAGAACTCCTCGATGTTCCATTCCCTCTTCTCCGGTCCGACGATGCTCTCAAGAGTCACCCCGAGGATCTCGGGCCGCAGGCGCGCCCCGCCGCAGGTCGCACAGGCCTTCCGGGCGAAGTAGGCCTTCAGACGGTTCTTCTTCAGCTCGCTGACCGAGGTCTCCATCTGCCTCTCCACCATGGCGACCAGCCCCTCGAAGGGCCTGATCTGCGGCGCCCTTCCCCCCTTTCCTTTTGTCCCGCCGCGCTCCAACGACTCCCCGCCGGTTCCGTAAAAAAGCGTCTGCTTGAACGCCTCGGGAAGATCGCGGAAGGGAACATCGATCCCGGCTCCCGTCTGCTCGCAGAGAGCTTCCAGAACGAGTTGATAGTATTGCCCCATCCGCTTGTCGGGAGTCCGCCAGGGCCTGATCGCCCCCTTGAAGAGCGTCATCTCGGGATCGACGAGCAGGCCCGGATCGCAGAACGGCTCCGTGCCGATTCCCTGACAGGCCGGACAGGCACCGAGATGGCTGTTGAAGGAAAAGTGCCGGGGCGTCAGACGCGGCATCGTGAAGCCGGTCTCCGGATTGCAGAAATCGGTGGAGAAGGGCCTCTCCTCCCAAGCGTCGGATGCCGCACCGGGTGCCTGATGGAGAACGGTCACCATGTTGTTCCCCCAGCGCAGCGAGGTCTCGAGCGAATCGAGCAGGCGTTCACGGATTCCCTCCCCTTCGCCCTCGGGACGAAGTGCCAGACGATCCACCACGGCCTCGATCGTGTGCTTCTTTGTCTTGGGAAGTTTGATCGGCTCCGGGCGCCCCAGATCGATGATCTCGCCATCGATCCGCAATCGCACAAATCCCTCGCGTCGAGCCCGATCGATGACATCGCGGAACTCACCCGCCTCGTTCCTGACAAGCGGCGCCAGCAGCATCATGCGGGTTCCTTCGGGCCAAGAAAGGATCTCGGTTGCGATCTGCTGGGGTGACTGGCGGCGCACCGCGGTTCCCGTCTTCGGATCATGGGGCACCCCGACCGAGGAGTAGAGAACTCGGAGATAATCGTAGATCTCGGTCGTCGTGGCGATCGTCGAGCGGGGATTGGGCGGGGCGATCCTTTGCTCGATGGCGATCGCCGGAGAGAGGCCCTCGATGTGATCCACATCGGGCTTCTGCATCTGGTCGAGAAACTGCCGCGCATAGGCCGAGAGGCTCTCCACATAACGACGCTGCCCCTCGGCGAAGAGCGTGTCGAAGGCGAGCGAGGACTTCCCCGAACCGCTCGGCCCGGTGATGACCACGAGCTTGTTGCGGGGAATCTCGACGTCGAGGTTGCGCAGGTTGTGCTGCCGCGCCCCCTTGATCCGGATGAACTGAGAATCAGTCATCGATCAGAGAAGGAACTCGGGCAACCGTAAAGGATGCGTAGCAACGGCCGGGCCAGCAAACGCAAGGCGCGGAGAGATGTCTCAAGAAGAGCAAATGATGCAATGAATCATGGATTTAAAATGTTGCTAGCGTCCGAGATACCTGTCGCGTCCCTTGACGAGGGCCTCGATCTTGCGGTCGGCGACGGAACGCTTGAGCATCCAGAAACCGCAGTCGGGATGCACCCATTTGATCCGCCCTGGACCCGCCTTTTTGACGGCGCGCTCGATCCGGGCCGCCACCTCGTCGGGCGTCTCGACATGGTTCACCTTGATATCTATCACTCCGATTCCCAGCTTGATGCGCGGATCAATCTCCGCGAGGACCTCGAGATCCGACTCGGGACGGTGTGCCAGTTCCAGCACGAGATGATCGGCGTGCAGGCCGTTGAGGAATTTCAGGAGGGCGCTCCATTCCCCCTTCTGGATGGTCTGCCCACCGTAGTTGCCGAAGCAGAAGTGGACGGACTTCTCCACGCGCACGGCGTCGAGGATGCGGTTGATGGCGGCCTGCGCGACGGGGGCTCCCTCGGGGCTTCCGGGAATGTTGGCCTCGTCGACCTGGATGCACGCCGCGGGAAGATCCCCCACCTGGGCGGCCAGAACATCGGCGATGGCCATCGTCAGTTCCTCGAAATTCCCGTAGTGGGTGTCCAGAAGCGTGCGGGCCAGCATGTAGGGGCTGGTGAGCGTGAACTTGAAGGAACCTCCGGCGACGGAGGCGGAACGGGCGCAGTCCTCCTGCAGGTCGAGCACTCCCTCGGACACGGGGCCGCGGACGACTCCGGCCGGCTTGCGGCGGAAGCTCATCTCCTGCTTCGCACGGAAGGCCTTCGCATCCGTGAGACCCACGGCCGTGGAGATGCCACCCATGCGCGAGATGAAATACTCGATCATCCCGTTGGTGTCGGGATGATTCACGTCGAAGCGGTAGAGTTCCCCGTCGGTGGGGAGATCGACCCCCGCGCGGCGCTGCGTGCTGATGACCACTTCGGTGGCATCAAGGACGGCCTGCTCGCTGGGGAGAGCGGCAAGCCAGTCGATCGGGGAGTACGAGCCGACGGTGGTGGTGAGGATCTCGGGGGAGGTGGGGATGGTTGTTTTCATGGATTGGGGTGATTTGATTCAGGGGGAGGTTTCAGGGTGCGTCTATGAGAGCAGGGATGTGCCCGCCGTGTCGATCAGCCAGCGGCGGAATGTTTTCTGGAAGGTATTTGCCAGCGTGTCACCGGGGGTCACCAGAACGCCCCATCCACCCTTGGCCGGGGTGACCGGGACTTCGTGTGGAATCTGGTTCTCGCACATTTCGCGATCCTCGTTGAGGACCGCCGTGGCGAATTCCATCTGCGATTCGGGAGACGGTCCGCGAAAGCCGGGCGAGATGGCCAGCGCCCAAAAGACATTGCATTCCCCGGGACCGACCGGGCTGGGAATGTGCACCAGCACGCGCTCATCACCATCCTCGAAGCTCTGCCGGATCGTCGTAAAATTGGGGAGATGGCAACGCTGGCGCCTGCGATGGGCCTGCTGGAGTTTGCCAGGTTGGTCATGGGGGCTCTCCAGTGCGGGAAAGGGAGCATCCATGAGAAAACCATCCCGGTATTCCTCGATGTGCATGGGAGGGACAACCGGCTTGGCCGCCACCCCGAGGGTCGTCTTGTGGGCAAAGGCGAAGTGGGTCATGTCGAGGTAGTTTTCGATCTCGCGACGGAAACCGGCCGCAAAGCGCATCGGCGGAGCCACGACGAAGGTCCAATCGGGATCCTCGAATTCGGGCACCTCGGGCAGGGGCACCGACTCATGCTCGTCAAGGCGCACCCAGATCATCCCGTAGCGTTCCTTCACGGCGAAGTTCCGGAGGTGTGAGAGTTCGAGTTTGTTCGCGGGGGGATTGACGAGCGAGGGGATGTCCTGGCATTCCCCGGAGCTGTTGAAGCGCCAGCCGTGGTAACCGCACTGCAGAACCCCGTTGCAAATCGAGCTTTTGCTCAGGTCAAACCCCTTGTGGGGACAGGCGTTCGGCGCGGCCAGCAGGGAACCGTCCGGGAAACGGGCCACCACCAGACGCTCTCCCAGCAGCGTCACCCCCGAGACCTTGCCCGGCGGCAGATCCGAGGCATTGATGACGGGTTGCCAGGTCGATCGGAGCAACTTGAAGGGGAGATCCTCGGTCAGGACTGACGGATTGGTCGGCAATTCGGGCGTTGCGGATGATTTCATTGGATCTGAGGTAGCGTTTCTGCTGCCTC
>JBEAOJ010000291.1:0-4838 GCA_041164985.1 Verrucomicrobiota bacterium
CCCACCCCCACCGCCGCCGCCGCCACCCAAGCAGGAACCTCCCAAGCCTGAGGAGCCTAAATTCCAGAAAGAGGAGGCCCCGAGCGAGGAGAAGCCGCCTGACAAGGCTCCCGAGCCGGAAGCCGCACCCTTGAGCACCAGCATCCAGGGGAACGATGCCTCGGGTCTTGCCGCCGGCAACGGTGGCGGAATGGGAGGCAACGGCTTCGGAGGCAAGGGGGGAGGCGGTGGCAGCAAATACGGCTGGTATGCCGGCAAGGTGCAGACCCGTGTGGCCGAGGCCCTCCGATCGCACAAGAAGACACGAAGCGCCGTCATGTGCGTCCAAGTGCGCGTCTGGGCTGATAACACGGGTCGCATCAACAAGGTTTCTCTCGCCCAATCCACCGGAAACCCGGAACTCGATGCTGCGATCAAGAACGAGGTGCTGGCCGATGTCGTGCTGAGCGAACCGCCGCCGCCGGGCATGCCGATGCCGATCGTGATGAAATTCAACGCAAGGCGACCCAACTGATGCCTTTTCCCATGAAAGTGAACCTTCTGACCAAAGCGGCGATAGCCTCGGGACTGCTCCTTATGGGGAGTGGTTCCGTGCCTGTTGTCGCGGCGGAATCCCTCTTTGACACAAACCCGGCGCCGAGCCCGGCGCCATCGTCTTTGAGCACGGATCCTTCCACGATGGCTGAAACGGCTGCACCCGTTTCAACAGCCACTCCCATCACGGTTTCACCGGCGCAGCCTGTGCAACCAGCGCAGACATCACCTGAGACTTCGCCGGTCTCTTCGGGGGATTGGTCAAATCTCTTCAAGAATGGCGATGTTCCTGCGCCCGCTTTGGAACCGAATAACACCGCTCCCCCAGTGTCCGGCATGGTAGCCCCTCCGGAACCTGCTTCCATCACGAATACCACAGTCACCGAGGCCATACCCGCCAATTCAGGCGAAGTGGCTTCAAACACGGCAACCAACCAGACGAGCAACGGGGATTCATCATCTGCTGCAGGGACACCGGACTCTTTGCCCGGCGGTTCATTCGACACCAATATTGCCTCCGCGCCATCAACCGAGGCTAAAAAAGAGGTCTCTCCCACTATCGTGGCGGAGACTCCGGCTCCCAAAAAACTCCCATCCATACCGGTGGATGCCCCTCCAAATCTGGAACAACCTCCCGATGTAATGGCGGCTTCCGCTCCTCCTCCGGTGGCTCCTTCCGAGAATGTTACCCTGAACCTGATCAATCGACTCGTCCAGCGAGGCATCCTGACCAAGGAGGATGCCAGTGATCTTATCCGACAGGCAAAGGAGGATGCCCAGCGAGCATCCCAGCAGTCCCAGATTGCCCAGCAGGCGGCAACCCAAGCGGCAACCGCCCAGCAGATGGCCATGGAAGCCGCGGCACCTCCCTCCTCCGACGAGGCGGTCAGCGTCTCTTACGTTCCCGAGATCGTGAAGGCGGAGATGCGTGATGAGATCAAGCGCGACGTGATGGCCGCGGCACAGTCCGAGGGATGGGCCCAACCCAACGTGCCGGAGTGGGTCAGAAAGTTCCGCCCCTTCATGGATTTCCGCTTCCGTTATCAGGGGATCTATTTTCCTGACGGCAATTCCGAGAATCCGCTGGATACCTTGAACTTCAATTGGATCAACACGGGGCAACCCTTCAATATTTCTCAGGCAAACGGAAACCAGTCCCCTCCCATCGGTTATCCCACCTACGACACTACGGAAAACAGGCAGCAGATGCGGATTCGATTCCGATTCGGAGCCGACATGGATCTGGGTGACAACTTCACGGGGGGATTCCGCATCGGGACTGGTCAGAACGGAAGTCCGGTTTCGGAAAACCAGACCCTTGGAGCCGCTCAGAACGGTCAGTTCGGGGGTGCTGGAGGAAACTTCAGCAACTACGCCATCTGGCTGGACCGGGCTTTCCTGAAATACGAGTTGGGCAATGATCCGGACCGTATGGCGGCTCTCACCTTCGGACGCTTCGACAATCCGTTCTATACACCCACCACGATCATGTGGGCCAACGACATTGCGTTTGACGGTATTGCCGCGCAGGCACGGTACAAAATCTTAAAGGGTGTGACACCCTTTGCCAGTGCCGGAATCTTTCCCATCTTCAACACGGATCTGAACTTCCCCGCGCAACAGCAACCCAAGATTTCCAGTTACGACAAGTATCTCTATGCAGCGCAGGCGGGCATCGACTTGAAAATCACCAAGGATCTCCACTACAAGGGGGCCATCGGTTATTACAATTTTCAGAATGTCCAGGGCCAGGTCTCGGCACCGCAGGTGGCCTATGACCAAAACACACCCTTCAGCACCGATGACAGTCGCCCGACATTTGCCCAGAAGGGTAACACCTACATGGCCCTCCGCGAAATCCCTGCTGTTCCCGAGAACAACTACGGGACGATCAATCAGTTCCAGTATTTCGGTCTGGCCACACCGTTCCAGGTTCTCTCGGCCAACGGTCGGCTTGAATACCGTCATTGGGAACCCTTTGTCGTCTCGCTCTCGGGTGAATGGGATCAGAACCTTGCGTGGAATGCGCAGAATATCATGAACAACGGACCCTCGCAGCTTAAGGGAAACATCAACAATCCCGGGGCGAACGGCATCGGTTATGGCGGCGGAAACAATGCCTGGATCATCCAGGCAAAGATCGGATCGGGAGCCCTTCAGAAGAGATGGGACTGGGATTTCGGCGTGGCCTATCGCTATGTGGAGTCCGATGCGGTGATCGATGGATTCTGCGATTCCGATTTCGGCGGGGGAGGAACCAACATGAAGGGATTCTCGGTTGGTGCCAATCTTGCGCTCTCCAAGAGTGTTTTCATCGGCGCCCGCTGGCTGAGCGCCACGGGTATTGCCGGTCCCCAGTACAAGGCAGACATCATCCAGTTGGATATCAATTCCAGATTCTAAGCAGATCCCGACATGACGACGAACCATATAACCCGGCCCCTTATGCGCTTGGGAATCTTCCTGATGATCACGGCATCGGCCGGGGCATCCGAAAAAAAGGGAGTCAACCCCGCCGAGCAGAAAATGAGGGAGACCATTCGTAACACGATGATCCAGCTCCGCGATGCCAATGCCAAGCTGGCCACGGCCCAGACCGCCCAAGCCGAGGCCGAGGAGAAGAACAAGGAACTCCAAGGACAGCTTGAGGAACTGGCCAAGAAGTCCTCCGCGGAAAAGAAAGCCGCAACCGAGACCATTGATGACCTTCAGACAAAGCTAGCCGCCTCGGAGCATCAGGTGAACCACCTCACTGAATCCCTCGGCAAATGGAAGCTCGGCTACGCAAAACTTGCCGACTATGCCAAGGCGACCGAGGTGAAGCGCGCGGAACTCGCCTCCAAGATCATCCTGCTTGATCGCAGGATCGCCGATCAGCAGGTCAAGAATGCCGAGATGTACCGTCTCGGCAACGAGGTGCTCGACCGCTATGCGCAGTTCGGACTGGGTACCGCCATTTCCGCCCGCGAACCGTTTGTCGGGATCACCAAGGTCAAGTTCCAGAATCTGGTCCAGGATTATCAGAACAAGTTGACCGACCAGACCATCCGCCACGAGGCTCCTGCCGAGGAGAAAAAATCGCATTGATTGCTTCTGGAGATCGTTTTTTTCATCCGATAGACATCCAACAGATTCAACCCATCCCGATACCATGAATGCCAAATACCTGACCATCCTAGCAACCGCCCTGATCGGAGTGCCCGCGATCCTTTGCGGGGCCGATACCACTGTCATCGCCAAGGTCGGAGACAACGAGGTGAGGGCCGAGGACATCAAGCCCTTCATCGAGAAGCTATCCGTTCGAGACCAACTCATTCTCTCAAAGGATGCCGCTGTTCTGAACGACTTTGTCCGCGAAATCATCATCCAGCAACTTGTCTACAAGGAGGCTCTCTCCAAGAAGTGGGAACAGCAGCCGCAGGTTGCAGCCCAACTTGAGAAGATCCGTCAGCAGGCCATCACGCAGAGCTACCTGCAGGCACTTTCCACTCCTCCTGAGGACTACCCCTCACAAACCGATCTGCAGGCAGCGTATGATGTCCTGAAGAAAAACAATGCCCTTCAGGTGCCCAAGCAGTATCGCCTTGCCCAGATCTATGTGTCCTGCCCCAAGGGAAGCGACAAGGATACCGAGGCCAAGGTCCAGGCAAAGCTGGATGCCGTCGTGAAGGGGATCAAATCGGGTGATTTTGCGGCTGTTGCCAAATCGCAGAGTGACGATACTGCCAGCGCCCAGCGTGGGGGTGACCTTGGCTTCCTCGCGGAGTCTCAGATCCAGCCGGAGATACGCTCAATTCTCACATCCCTTTCCAAGGGGGCAACCTCGGACCCCGTTCGCATGAACGACGGTTGGCACGTTGTCAAAGTCTTGGAGGTAAAGGAGCCCTACACGGCCACGCTCGATGAAGTGAAGGGATCGCTTGCCAGTGAGTTGCGCAATCAACGTGCCCAGGTTCTCGGTAAGGCCTACCTTGCCAAACTGCTTCAGCAGAATCCCGTGACCTTGAACGAGATCGCTGTTTCCAAACTCGTCAACCCCAAGGGGAACTGAATGTAGTGCTGTAGCATTTCAGAGACTCTGTAGCCACAAAAGGCACAAAAGACACAAGGGGGAATGTGCTGGATGAGGATATGAGTGATTGTAGAAACTGCCTCTTCAACTTTCTTTTTTTCCTGTGCCTCCTGTGACGGTATGAAGTCATTGAAGCAACCGGCGCTGGGCAGATCGGAAGGTTTGATCCAATGTCCCCTGCGGAATCCGTGAGTGCATGCAACGCGCACGGGTGGCCGAAGGTCCAAGGGTT
>JBEAOJ010000292.1:0-10969 GCA_041164985.1 Verrucomicrobiota bacterium
AACCCGGCAACGAGAACCATCAGACACCATGCCTATCCGCCTCGGTCGCTTCGAAATGCCGAAGACCCTCGTCAAGAACGAGAAAACCGCCACTGAAACCTACGCGCAGTTTGTCGCCGAGCCCTTCGAGGCCGGCTACGGCCACACCATCGGCAACTCGCTCCGCCGCACCCTTCTCTCCTCGCTCGAGGGAGCAGCCATCACCTCGGTCAGGATCGAGGGGGCTCCCCACGAGTTCACCAGCATCCCCGGCGTCGTCGAGGATGTCGTCGAGATCATCCTCAACCTCAAAAAGGTCAAGTTCAAGGCCCACGACCACGAGCCCCGCAACCTGACCCTCTCGGTCAACAAGCAGGGCGCCGTCACCGCCGGCGACATCCAGTCGACCGCGCAGTGCGAGGTCCTCAACCCCGACCAGCACATCTGCACGCTCGACAAGAAGATGAAGTTCGACGCGGAGTTCGAGGTCAAGGTCGGACGCGGATTCGCCACCGGCGACGAGAACAAGGCCGCTGACAAGCCGATTGGCGTCATCGCCATCGACTCCATCTTCTCGCCCGTCACCAAGGTCAAGTACGCCGTCGAGCAGACCCGCGTCGGCCAGCGCACCGACTACGACAAGCTCATCCTCGACATCTGGACCGACGGCCGCCTCACACCCGACGAGGCCCTCCTCCAGTCCGCCGCCATCCTCCGCCACCACCTCGACGTGTTCGTCAACTTCGACGACACCCAGGTCGAGTTCGACGAGACCCCCGTCGAGGTCAGCCAGGAGAACAGCCGCCTCAAGAAGCTGCTCGCCATGAGCGTGAACGAGATCGAGCTCTCCGTCCGCGCCGCGAACTGCCTCAACAACGCCAACATCACCACCGTCGGACAGCTCGCCCTCAAGAGCGAGGCCGAGATGCTCAAGTACCGCAACTTCGGCAAGAAGTCGCTGAACGAGATCAAGGACAAGCTCGTCCAGCTCGGTCTCGGCCTCGGCATGAAGTTCGAGCCCGGCCTCGTCGATTCGACGACCGCCGCCGAATAAGCACCCATAGAAAGAACGACACGCCATGCGTCACCGTAAGAAAACCGTCAAGCTCGGCCGCAGCCAGGCACACCGGGATTCGCTCCTCGCGAACCAGGTCTGCAGCCTCATCGAGCACCGCCGCATCAAGACCACCCTCGCCAAGGCCAAGGCCGTCAAGCCCCTGGCCGAGCGCATGCTCACCCTCGGCAAGAAGGGGGATCTCCACGCACGCCGCGTCGCGATCTCCTACCTCAAGCACAAGGACATCGTGAAGACCCTCTTCACCGAGATCGCTCCGGCCGCCGCGGACCGTAAGGGTGGCTACACCCGCATCACCAAGCTCGGAGCCCGTCTCAGCGACAGCGCCCCGATGGCTTACCTCGAGTGGGTCGATTACGCCCCCGAGGTCAAGAAGGAGGAGCCTGCCGCCGAAAAGCCCGCCAAGGCGAAGAAGGAACCAAAAGCCCCCAAGGCTGAAGGCGAGGAGAAGCCCAAGAAGAAGGCCTCCAAGACCAAGGAAGAGAAGGGCGAATAACCCGCATCCAACCAATCAACGAAAAGCCCCGGAGTAATCCGGGGCTTTTTCGTTTCCAAGGGAGGCTTGAGATATCGGCGGATAGCCACGTTGTTGCTCGCTTGCCGAAGGATGACTACGGCGTCGCTCGCACGCCTTGCTCTCCATCCGATCTTTCAACCCTAAAAAAGGGCAAGGCGAGGGAGTTCTCTTCTGCGTCTGACCAAACAGTCTAATAGCCTACAGCCTAAACCCCTTCTGTTTTTAAGCCGTCTGCGCTTCTTCCCTCAGGGGATGCTCTTCATGCCGTCCGGACAATAGCCGGATCCAGACGCGGGCGCAGGAGGCTACGATCAGGATGACCAGGATGAGGAACAGGGCGGTGACGGAGGTGTTGAGGTAGTTGTTGAAGATCTGGTGCTGCCAGCCTGCGAGATCCCTGGTGGAACCTCCCGACGCTGCAAGTTTCTCGAAGTGTCTCGCAGCACTCAGGAAGCCGAGGCGGATGTCGGCGGCAAAGATCTTCTGCCATCCCGCCGTCAGCGTGACGGCGAGGAGCCATGAGAGCGGCAGGATGGTGACCCAGAGGTAGCGCTCCTTCCGCATCTTGAGCAGGATGGTGGTGCCGAGGCTCAGTGCGATCACTGCCAGAAGCTGGTTGGCCACCCCGAAGATCGGCCAGAGGGAATTGATCCCCCCGAGCGGGTCGATGACCCCCTGATAGAGGAAGTAGCCCCAGGCACCCACAAAGAGAATGCTGGCGCCCCACCCCGCAAGAGCGGAGTCAGTGCGCGCGAGCGGCTTCCAGAAGAGGCCGGCGAGGTCCTGCACCAGAAAGCGGCCGACCCGGGTGCCGGCATCGATCGTGGTGAGGATGAAGAGGGCCTCGAACATGATGGCGAAGTGGTACCAGAGGGAGGTGGCGGCGGGGCTGTTGAACACACCGGCGAACATTTGGGCCATCCCGACGGCGAAGGTCGGGGCCCCTCCGGTGCGGCCGAACATGCTCCTTTCCCCGACGCTTGCCGCAAGGGTATCCATCTGGGCCATGGTAACCGGGAATCCCTGGGCGGTGATGGAGGCGACGACCTGGGCGGACTCTCCCTTCATGTTGATCGCGAGGTATTCCCCGGGGACCATCGAGCATGCCGCAACCAGCGCCAGCAGGCCGACCAGCATCTCGGTGATCATGGCCCCGTAGCCGATGATCCGGATGTCCTTTTCATTGGCAAGGAGCTTCGGCGTGGTGCCCGAAGCGATCAGTGAGTGAAAGCCCGAGACGGCCGCACAGGCGATCGTGATGAAGGCAAAGGGGAAGACCTTGCCCGCGAAGACGGGGCCGCTGCCATCGATGAATCGGGTCAGTGCGGGCATCTGGAGTTTCGGGGCGAGGGCGACGATGGCGATGCCGAGCAGGGCAACGACTCCGATCTTGAGGAAGGTGCTCAGGTAGTCGCGGGGGGCGAGCAGGAGCCAGACCGGGAGGACGGAGGCGAGCAACCCGTAGATCATGATGCCGAGAGCGAGCGTCCGTCCGTCGAGAGTGAACCACGGCTCGAGCGGGGATCCCTTGATCCATTGGCCTGCCACTACGGAAAGGAGGAGTGCCACCACTCCGAGCGTGCTGATGAGTCCGAGATGAATCTTTCCCGAGCGCATGGCCACTCCCATGCAGAGGGCGATCGGCATGGAGGCCACGATCGTGAAGAGGCCCCAGGGGCTTTCGGCCAGAGCCTTGACCACGACAAGGCCCAGCACAGCCAGGAGGATCACCATGATGGAGACGACCCCGATCAGCGTGACGAGTCCGGCAAACGGGCCGACCTCCTCGGAGACCATCTGCCCGAGGCTCTTGCCTCTCCGGCGTGACGAGCAGAAGAGGATGATGCAGTCGTGGACGGCTCCCCCGAGTGTGGCACCGATCAGCATCCAGAGCGTGCCCGGAAGATAGCCGAACTGGGCGGCGAGCACGGGGCCGACCAAGGGCCCGGGTCCGGCAATGGCGGCAAAGTGATGACCGAAGACGACCCAGCGGTTCGTGGGGACGAAGTCCTTCCCGTCGGCATGGCGGGAGGCTGCCGTCTGCCTCTGCTGATCCAGCGTCAGGACATCGGCCAGCAACCACGCGGCATGGAACCGGTAGGCGAGTGCGAAGGTGCAGACCCCGGCCACAACGAGCCAGAGGGCATTGACCGGTTCACCCCTGACAAAGGAGATCGTGGCAATGGAGAGAAGCAGGAGGAGGGAGACAAGAGCCCACGCAAACTTGGAGAGGAGGGAGGAGGATGTCCTGGTAGCTGTCATAACAACCGAGAGTCATTCAACCCGCGTGGGCTGTCGAGGGTCTAGGAAAGCGCTGATTAAATCCAAAAGGTAATCCTCAGGCTTTGCCGGAGGACTCCGGGAGTCTGACATTTCCGGGATTGGCAAGAGGAGAAGAGTTGGGGGGGCCATGGAGATGGTTTTTTCATGAGTAAAAGAGCCAAGGAAAAAGATGATGATTGAAATGATTCGGGAGGACGTTTCGACAGGAAGTGGTCACGTGGAATAAGGAAATGACTCATGGGGGAGCTTTAATTGCAATTGGGGTGGGGATCATGATGCCCGAAGCAAGGCGGCTTTGAGCCGCTCACGCTATCCCAAGCCTCCGGGCTTTGCCGGAGGTATCTGACAAGTGAAAATGTTACAACATTGATCCGGGAGAGCCATGACCCGGGATTCGGAAAGGGAATGTCAGGGAAAGCGCCGTCAAAAGATGCCTGCATGAGTTCAATTGGGCCCGCACTTCAGCCCCCTTTTAACCTTTTAACGGTGTAACGCATTTAACCCTTACAGGACTTACCATCCGGGTGAAACGCTCAAACCTGTCAACGCCGCTCTAATGCAAAATCTGGGTTGATTGCTGCTGCTGTCACCCGGCGATCCTGACCTGTGCCTTGCAAGCCGAATGAAGCGATTCATGGACGGCCTGGACCACCCGCATGTAGGCCACTCCATCGTGAAAGTCAGTGTGGGGGCATGGTGCTTCGGCATTGCACTCCACCCGTGGATGAAGTCCCGGTCGACCTACCAAGGGGATTGAAGCGGTGCCGGGGTGGAAAGAACGCTGGCCTAGGAGGCGCCGTGTCGTCGGATGGTGATTTCTCCGGTCTGGTAATCCTGGCGAAGCACTCCCCGATCCCCGGTGATCTCGATGGATTTCATCGGAGGTTCGGGATCAGCTCTGCTCAGGTCGAGTGTCCCGAGAATGCCGCAGGCGAAGTCGGCAACAACAAACAGATCATCTGGAATCTCGACAACCACTCCTCCTCGCACGGGAGTCCGGATTCGTGAGCTGGCCTGGACCGCGGTGATGTCCCCGAACTAGCGCTGAAGCACTTCGGTATGGATGCCGAGGGTCAGCATATTGAGACCGCTCTTACTGCGGAGTTGGCGCCAGTGGGGGGCGGCATGCGGATCAAGAAACGCCCCGTTCCGTGAGATAATCCGTAAGCGGCGGATGATTCCGAGGGACTTTTTCTGCAGGAAGGAACGAAGCAATGCATCGTGATAAAGCCCGTGCGGGGGCGGACAGAGCATCGTGACCGGGTCGGGTCTTGGATTTTCATGATCGATTTTCTTCGGGCTTGCGGTGCAGGGTAGGCAGTAGGCACCTCTAGCACCCTTGATCCATGACGACCCAAGACATCCGCTGGATTCAACGTTTCCAGAATTACCGGAAGGCTCTTGCCCAGTTGAATGAGGCGCTCGACCTCTCGAAAAAGAGGGAGCTTTCTCGATTGGAAACACAGGGGCTGATTCAGGCCTTCGAATACACCCATGAACTGGCCTGGAACACGCTGAAGGATTTCCTTGAGTCGAAGGGTGTTTCCAATCTCTACGGCTCCCGTGAAACGACGCGAGAGGCATTTGCTGCAGGTTTGTTGGCTGAGGGTGATGTCTGGATGCAAATGATCCAGAGCCGCAATCAGACGACCCACACCTACAACGAGGAAACGGTGGAGCAGATTGCCGCCGCCATCACGGGAACTTATGCGAAGGAGTTTTCAAAGCTGCAAGCACGGCTTGGGGAACTGGAGGCAGGGGAAAACCACTCATGAACTGGGGCCTAACCGATGCGGCCGTCGCGGAGATCCGCTCTGTCTTGGCCCGGCATCCGGAAGTGGAACGGGCCACCCTCTACGGGTCGCGGGTCAAGGGAACTTTCAAGCCCGGCTCTGACATTGATCTGACGCTCATCGGTCCGGGGTTGACGATGGAAATCCTTGGCCGGATCCAGTCGGAACTGGAGGAAGGATCGCTCCCCTATCATATAGACCTCTCCATCCTCTCCCAGATCTCACATGCCGAGCTCTTGGATCACATCAATCGGGTTGGTGTGGTTTTTTATGATCGGGCCAACAGCAACTGAATCATCACTCCATCCACATTTCTGAATGAACATCCCCAACAACGACGTCACTTCGACGATCCAGCTGGCTCTGGCCCCGGTCTTCCTCCTGATGGCGGTGGTTACGCTCTTCAACGCGATCAGCGGCCGGTTGGCCCGGGTGATCGACCGGATGCGCTACCTGCACAGGGAGCTCTTTGAGCCGGGAAGCCTTCCCGAGCCCTTGGAGAACCATTACCGGATGGAATATCCGCAGACCAAGAGGCGCGGGCGGCTCTGTGCCATCGCCATCTTCTTCGACGTGCTGAGCGGCCTGCTGATTTCGCTGACGGTGCTGGAACTCTTTCTCTTCCAGACCGGGGCGCCGCGCCACCTGCAGGGGATCTACGTGGTCTCCACCTTTGTCGGGGGACTGATCTGCTTTGTGATCTCCCTCGTGATCGTGCTTTCGGAGGTTGTCTATGCCTACCACTCGGCATCATGGGATCCCCCGATCCATCCTGTCGAGAAGGCCTAATGAGTAATATGGAACTCAGGAAATCAGGAAAGGGGATTCAGAACAGATACAGTCTATATGCATGCAACCGGGGTTGATTGGGTATTGTCTCTGAAAGCGGTGTCAGGATCGTAATTTCAAATCAGTTCTATTTGAAGGAGTCCACTCCTCACTAAGACACCTTCTTGATAGATTTGCCTTCCAAGGATTTTTCCTGATGCAACGGATGCGAAGCAACGGCCAGGCAAGCAATTCTTGAGTTCCATATTTTTCCGTCTGGTCCCCTCTATGAACAATATTAATTGCCGGGGCATAGGACTCCCCACCTGTCTCTCGCTGGTGACGGCGACGATGGTCGGGACGGGTGTCTACACGACATTGGGTTTCCAGCTCCAGGACCTGAGCAGCGGATTCTCAATCCTCTGCCTGTGGTTTCTGGGCGGCGTGATCTCGCTTTGCGGGGCTTTATCGTATGCGGAGCTGGCAGCCAGGATTCCCCGCTCGGGAGGGGAATACACCTACCTCTCCGAGATCTACCACCCGGCGCTGGGATTCATGGCGGCATTCGTCTCGCTCATCGCCGGATTTGCGGCACCGATCGCCCTCTCCGCGATGGCCTTCGGAAGCTACCTCCATGCGGCGTTCCCTTTTTGCCCGATCCATCTCTCCTCATGGACCGTGGTGCTGCTCATCTCCCTCTTCCACCTTCGTTCCCTTCAGGTCAGCTCCCTGGTGCAGGTGGCGGCCACGGCCCTGAAATTCCTGCTGGTGGCTCTCTTCATTGCGACCGGTTTCTGGAGCCTCTCCCGGAATCCCGGGGCCTTGGCCGTCCTCACCCCGCACGCGCTCTCGGCGGATGAGCTCCTGCGCCCCTCCTCGGGAATCGCCCTCATCTTCGTTCTCTACGCCTACTCGGGATGGAATGCGGTGACCTATCTGGCCGGGGAAGTCAGGTCGGGAGGGCGGATCGTGGGCCTCTCGCTGGTCCTGGGAACTCTCGCCGTGGCTCTCTTCTACGTGATGCTCAACGCCATCTTCCTGACCTCCGCCCCGCTCTGCGAACTGCGCGGGGTTCTCAATGTCGGCAGCGTCGCGGCGGAACACCTGATCGGCCCCTCCGGCGGCCGGATCATGTCGGGGATCATTTCCTTCGGACTCCTGGCCTCCATCAGCGCGATGGTCTGGGCCGGGCCGCGGGTCATTCAGCGAGTCGGCGAGGATTACCCGATCTTTGCCCTGCTTGCCCGGCGCACGGCAACCGGAATCCCGCGCAGGGCGATCCTGCTGCAACTGCTGCTCGTACTCGGATTGATCGCGGGCGGATCCTTCGAGACAGTCCTTCTCTTGGCCCAGATTCCACTGCTGCTCTGCCTGATCCTCGGCGTCTCCGGCTTGCTCGTTCTGAGGAGGAAGGAAGGCGGGTTATCACGGACTCTTGGGAGCCGCCCGCAGTTCACCTGCCCCCTCTATCCCCTGCCACCCGTTCTCTTCATCCTCTGTTCGGGGGGCGGGCTTCTCTACTCGGCGATCAGCAAACCGATGATTGCCCTTGCAGGAATGGTCATCATGCTGCTCCCTCTCACACTTTACCGATGGATCTCCCGGCCAAAGAAATCGTGAAACGTTCCTGCGCGATGGCATGTGTCATCGCCGCCGCCCTCTGCCAAGGAATTCAGGCCGCCGATTCCCGACCCTCCTCGCTTCAGGAGCAGGCGGAATTCCTGGCAGGCATCCCGCTAGGGAAGGGTAGCATCCTCCACTCCCTTCAGAAATCCCCGGAGTATCGGCAGCACCAGAAAGAACTGCAGGAGCAGTGGGCATTCTGCCGGAAGGTTCGCTACGCGACCATGCAGCAATGGGCCAGGGATCACCTGGCAAACATCCCCTCCACGCGCGGAGTGCTCAGGTATCTCTTCGGAGGACCCGACTTCCTGAACGCCTATGCCTTTTTCCCCGACACCCGCGTCATGGTGTTGGGCGGCCTTGAGCCGGTGGGTGAAGTTCCTCCGCCCGAGGCGCTCGATCCGGCCTCCCTCGGCGGCGCGCTGAAGGCGCTCGACGAGGCGCTCCACACCTCCCTCTTCTGCGGCTACTTCATCACCAGCGAGATGAAGCCGCAACTCGTGCAGGGCTCTTTCCGCGGGGTTCTTCCGGTTCTCTACACGGAACTGGCACTGACCGGAAACGTGATCGATTCGGTCACGATGGTGAGGCCCTTCGGATCACCCGGTGTGCAGATCGTCTACCACCGTCCGGGAGGCCTTCCCCAGACGCTCTATTATTTCCAGGCCGACCTCTCGAACGGCAGGGAGTGCAGGCGCTTTCTCGACTGGCTAGCGGATCTCGGATCCGGGGCCTCCTACCTGAAGGCGGCTTCCTACCTGCTGCCGCTTGATTCCTTCTCGGAAACCCGAAATTTCCTGATGAGAACCTCGACCCTGATCCTGCAGGATGACTCAGGCCTTCCCTTCAGAAGTTTCCTTCCCGGGGAATGGAAGATCCAGCTCTTCGGGATCTACACCGAGCCTCTGGAGATCTTCAAGAGGGGAAAAGAGCCGGCGCTTAAGGAAGCCTATGAATCGCCTCTGCGGGTTGGCCCCCTCCCTTTCGGCGCCGGATACCATGTGAGCGCCAACGATGCCAATCTCCTGCTTGCTCTCCGCACAGGCTCCGGATCGGTGTCGGGCCAACTCCCTTCCGGAGAAATCATTCCGCCCATTTTGCCCATTATGCCGACGCAAGCTCCTGCGGCGCTTCCCGCGTTCTCCTCACCGACTCCCAAACCCAAGCCCGTTCCGATCCGCAAAGCCCTCCCGGTTCCCGTGAAGAAGGCGATTGCGGTCCCGACTCCCCGTCCGCCTCGACCGGAATCCACCTCATCCCCGACTCCTCAAGCAGCACCGCTGCAAGTGCCTGAGGCGGCGGAGAAACCCACCCCCCTCCCATCCGATGTTCAGGAGGCACCATCGTCAGGGGTGCCTGCCTTGCAGACGATTCCGCGGAACGAGCAGGTACCGATGCCTCCCCCCCAAGAACCGGCAATGCCCGAAACAAGCACCATGCCGGAAAGGATTGCACCCGAAAGCGTCATGCCGGAGCCCGCTCTGCCATCCGAGCCGGAATCCACCGTCCCGCTGACGACAAGCGGCAAACCGATCGATTGATTCAGCGCTTGCCTAGCGCAGGGATGCACTATGAGGCCTGCGAAACAGCCCGAAGGACAAGGACCTCTGGAGAGGTCTTGGCAAATCGAGCGTGTCAAAATCGGAGAGAAATTTTCGGTGATATTCTTTGCCTAGCAATTCTGACCGGCTCCGATTAAAGGGGATGATAGCCGAAAGGAGGGGTGGTAGAGCGGTTTATTGCACCGGTCTTGAAAACCGGAGAGGTGTTAAAGCCTCCGTGGGTTCGAATCCCACCCCCTCCGCCATGCCTCTCAATTGCCCGCCAACCCGCATCAATACTAGGTGCGCGTTTTTTGACGGGGGTCAAAAAGGGGCCTTTTTGGGCCAAGTGTCCCTAAAAGTGCCCCTCCTTGGCGTTTTTTGGGGACTGCTGGACCCAACTCGGAAACAACTCTGCGACTACTCGCAGGTTGCTCCCAATCGGGAACCTCAGCATGGGAAATTCCGGTCAAGCTGGTCTGCACAACCCGGAGAAGACACCCACCATGCAGGCACGATATCGGCTCTATCGACGCTCGAACCGCTCACGCGGCACCTACTACGCGCAGGACGTCACCACAGGCTCTAGGGAGAGCCTTGGCACCAAGAACAAGGCCGAGGCCCAAAAACTCCTCCAGGCCAAGAATGAGGCCCAAATCCAGCCCGTCCTGAGCCGGGAGCTCGCGAAGGTCTACCTCCACACGCAGGATCCCGACTTCGGCACCCGAACGTGGCTCGATGTGGCTCGCCTCATCGACACCTCCTACGACGGCAATACCAAGACGCGATTCCAGAAGTTCCTGAAAAGTCATCCAGTTCGGAGGCTCATGTCGCGGAGACTCATCGAGACCTCTGCTTCCGACTTTCTCTCCGTCTTCTCGCACCCACGGGCTGGAGTCTCCACCAATGTCCAGCTCCGCATCCTTCACAACCGCGCCCTCGATCTCGAGTGGATCCTCAAGCCCGTTCTCTCACGCCGCGCCTGGCCCAAGATCCGCTACGCCTCCCGCCACGGCATCACCCGAGAGCAGCACGAGGCCGTCCTACGGGTCACCCCCAACAAGGAATACCGCCTCTACTTCGAACTCCTCTGGCACACCGGCGGCAGCCAGACCGACATCGCCAGCCTCACCGCCGAGGACATCGACTGGGGCACCCGCAGAGTCTACTACGAGCGCCAGAAACTCCGCTCCAAGGGCCAGGGCCACGCCTGCCTCGTGATCGGGAAGGCCCTCGAAACGATCCTCCTCCAGCTCCCCGAGGAAGGCCCCCTCTTCCCCCACCTCGTGACGCTCAAGGAAAGCAAACGCAGCAACTACTTTTGGACCAAGCGCGTCAAGGCAGGCCTCCCCGATGGCATCGTCCTCCACTCCTACCGCTACGCCTGGGC
>JBEAOJ010000293.1:0-7192 GCA_041164985.1 Verrucomicrobiota bacterium
GACCTGTTGGTGCAGATGATCCACGCGGGCGAGACTGCCCTCTCCACATCCCCGAGAGCGATGCTCATTGAACCGACATGGATCGATGGGAGCACACTTCCGGCAGGATCATGAGCCTAGAATCAGGCGCAGATTGCGCACCGAGTCGAAGTATTCCACCGCTGTGGATCGGGCGGCCTTGGAGAGTTGATTCCAATCCTTGAGCACGCGACGCGAGGCCTCGACCGCTTCCTCAAGGTTGGAAACAAAGAGCATTCCCGACTCCTTCGGGAGGAAGCGCTCGGCACCGGTCGGTTCGGTGACCACGGGGCGACCGAGGGCCAGGAAGGCCGCGGCGCGATCGCTCAGCCATCCGCTTCCCATGATCGCCTCGAGCTTCACCGCCGTGAACTCGGCCGTGGCGCCGGCCAGATAGCGGTAGTAGGCCTCCGGCGTGCGCGTCAGGTCATGCGGGGTGGCCACCTTCCATCCCAGCAAGCGAAGGCGCCGGCGCTCGGGGTCATCTGGATTGAGATTCATGGCAAGCTCGAAGACCGCCTCGGGCACCCGTTTCGGGAGATCCATGTAGGGGGCGAAGGCGGCCTGCTTGGAGTAATCGCGCCACTCGCCGCCGATCATGATGTTCCCGTCCCAATACCACTGGCCGATCGTCGTGAAGCGCGGCTTTCCGGCCGGGCGCGGCTGAGGCAGAGGCTTGAGGAGTTCCGTGTCGACGAGGGGAAAGTAACTCTTCCAGGGGACGATGGGCTTCGGGAGACGCGGATCGATCGCATCCATGCAGAGTCCGATCGACCAGAACTCGTCATGGCAGGACTGCCCCATCTCCATCTGATCCATCCAGTAGAGGACCTCGGTAGGATCGAGGCTGCAGAGCAGACGGCGGCCGAAGAGACTCGTGAGCGGCGGCTTGATCGAGTAGCTGAGGTTCAGCAGGAAGGAATGGGGAGCGAGTTCTCGGAGTTCCTTGAGCGGCATTCCGAAAACCTGCATCCCTTCCGGGTGATGCTCCTCGGGACCTTCGGTTCCCTGCGGCGGGCGAAGCAGAAGGCAATACTCAAGACCGTGGAAGGCCATCCTGCGGCGAAAACTACGGACACACCGGGCATCCTTCTCCGGGTCACCACTCTCCTGAAGCACCTCCAACCAGACCCCTCGCCGCCCCATCCGCTTCAGCCCCGTCAGGTACTGCAGAGGCACGGAGAAATTCCCTCCCCCTTCGGGATACTTCGCGGCAAATCCGCAACCGACAAAGACGGGAGGGAGGGAGGAAGTCATGGATCAGGAAATCAGGAAATCAGGAACTGAAGGAGAATGTGGACCAACCCGTTTCACGGTAAGGGGCATCGTTGAGAAATTCAGGATCAACCCCGAGTTCAGCCCCAATGCTTTCATGTAGGAACGAACAACCGCAAAGTGGATCGAATCTAATTCGGCTACCGTTTTGAGTTCCACGACAAGCCGGTGATCCACCAAAAGATCCAGACGATGTTCCCCGATAGGTTGCCCCTTATAGTCAATGCGTATGGTTTTTTGCCTCTCGTAGGGGATTTTCTTTTCAGTCAGCTCAATACCCAGTGCTTCTTCGTAAAAAGACTCAAGAAAGCCTGGCCCCAAAGCTTTGTGGACCTGAATCGCCGATTCAATAACCCTAGCACTTAGTTCACGGTCAGCAAAATCATCACCTTTTCCTGATTTCCTGATTTCCTGATTATTCATCATCAGTGCCCGCTTTTCTTCAAACTCCCGCTCGATCCAAGAGCGACTTGAGTACTTTCTCCGCCTCGAAGACCTCACGCGCGATGGCGAGCGCGGCGCGGCTGTGCTTCTTGTAGTCGGCGCGTATCGAGGCGACGGCATCGGTGATCTCCTCCATGCTGGAGAAGGAGAGGAGCCCCTCCTTCCCTCCGTAATGGGAAGAGAATCCGGTCTCCTGCGTGATCACCGGACGACCGGCCGCGAGGTAGCATGCGGTGCGGTCGCTGAACCAACCTGTGTTCAGACGGATATATTGGTCCTTCGCGCAGGTGAACTCCCCCCTTGAGTTGCGGATGTAGTCGCGGTAGCCGTTCCAATCGACACTCAGGTCGTGCGGAAGGACGAGCTTCCAGTCGTTCCTCTCGAAGAGAGCCTTGTCCTCTTCCTTCTTGATGTCGGTCGCCATCTCGAACGACTCACCGGAACGCTTCGGTGCCTCCACGAATCGGAGAAACTCCAGCGACTTGCTCCAGAGGTAATTGGAGCCGCGCCATTCGATGTCCTTCTTGCCGCTGGTCGACCAGTTGCAGATCGTCGTGAACAGGGCGGCGGGATCGGGCGCGGGTGCCTCGGCAGAGGGGCACCAGAGATCGGTGACCACGGGTTGACGAGTCGGAAGCCAGTTGAATCCGTGCGTGGGAACGGCGAAGGCGGGTGTGCCGATATTCTCGCCGAAGGTGAAGAGATGCCGGTGCTCCTTGAGATAATCGATGGTGGCGGACTCATCCTTGTCGATCTTGATCTGCTCCACCCCGGGATCGCTCTCGACGTAGATCAGATGCCGAATCGAACGAAGATCGTCGTTCATGTCGTGTGAACCGCAGATATTCAGGGCGCAGTCAGCCTCCCTGTAGAGGGTCTTGAGTTGGGCAAGCGACATTCCGGCGCTCTCCATCGGATCCTTGTAGCGGGCGCAGTAGGCCCAGCGTCCCTGGAAGCCGTGCTCCTCTGCCAGTCGTCCCAGCGTCTGGGCGGCGTAGGAGTAATCGTCGGAGACATTGAAAGCGACCGGATCGTACGGGTAGTTCAGCGTGTCCTCGACATAGTAGACTTCGTGGCCCAGTCGCTGCAGGCCGACGATGTAATGGATGTGCTGCCAGATGACTCCGGCGATGGGCATGCCCCCCATGAATCCCAGGACGATGATTTTTTTGCGTTTCATGACTCTTTCTTCTCCCCGGCGTGGTGTCCGGCGGCGTGGTAAAGCTTCGCGTAGGATCCGCCCGCAGCTAGCAGCTCCGGCCCGGTCCCCTGCTCGGCAATGCGACCATGCTCGAGCAGAACCACGCGACCGAGATGATGCACCGTCGAGAGCCGATGGGTGATGATCAGCGTGGTGCGGCCCCGCATCAGTTCAGCGATCGTCTCCATGATCGCCTTCTCCGTGGAGGGATCGAGGGCGGAAGTCGGCTCATCCAGAAGGAGGATCGGGGCGTTCTTGAGGAAGGCCCGGGCGATCCCGATGCGCTGGCGCTGGCCGACGCTGAGATGCCCTCCCCTCTCCCCGACCGGAGTGTCGAAGCCTTGGGGTTGGGCCATGATGAAATCGTATGCCTGGGCCCGCTTCGCCGCCTCGATGATCTCGGCCTCCGTGGCCCCCTCGCGACCGTAGGCGATGTTCTCCCGGATGCTGGTTGAGAAGAGCAGGGTGTCCTGAAGGACCATGCCTATCTGGGAACGGAGCGAGGCCTTGGTCAGTGACTTGAGATCATGCCCGTCGATGCGGACCACGCCTTCCGTGGGATCGTAGAAGCGGGGAACCAAGGAGAGCAGCGTGCTCTTGCCCGCGCCGGTCCCGCCGACAAAGGCGACCGTTTCCCCGGGAGCAATCGCGAGGTCGACACCGGCAAGCACGGGGGCCTTGGGGTCGTAATTGAAGGCGACCCCGGCGAAGGTGATCTCTCCCTTGGCGACACCAAGTGGAACGGCACCGGGGGAATCCTTCGTCTCCTCCTCTCGGTCGAGCACCTCGAAGCAGCGCTGCGCCCCTGCGGCCGCGCCCTCAAGGGCCCATGCGGTGTAGGTGAGTTGTTCGATCGGTTGGTAGAGGGTCGCCAGGTAAGCGACGAAGACCAGCATGTCGCCGAGGCTGAGATTGGCCTTCAACACCTGCAGCGATCCGGCCCCGTACATGACCGCGGATCCCAGCGCCATGAGCGTTCCAACCACGAGCGCACTGCGGCTGGAGGTCATGTTCAGGCGGAAGTTCGCCTCGAGGCTGCGGGTGGCGTGGGTCAGGAACTGCTGCACCTCGTGGGATTCGCGGCCGAAGGCCTGCACCATGCGGATCGAGCCGAGTCCCTCCTGCACGGTGGCGAGCAGGTCGCTCTCCCTCTCCTGGATCGTCGTCGATTCCCGGCGGATCCGGTCACCGTAGTAGCGGATCGACCAGACGACCGGAGGAAGGACCGCGAGGGAGACCACGGTCAGCTGCCAGTTCATCCGCAGCATGATCACCAGCGCGCTCACGAGCGTGACCACGGCGCCGAAGATCGTGGCGAAGCCCTTGTTGTAGATCGTCTGGATCGACTGCGAATCGTAGGCGACGCGGAAGGAGGAGTCGCTGCTGCGCCGTGCATCATGGAACTGAAGCGGAAGAGCCTGCAGGCATGTGTAGAGCTGGGTTCGGAGATGAAGAAGCGCCTTCAGCCCGATGCGGATCAGGAGGGCGTTGGAGAGAAGGTTCACCAAGCCGGAGAGCAGGGCGATCACCGCCATGGCGACGCAGAGCGAGATCACAGCCCCGTATCCGTCGGTCAACCCGAACCATTGCTTCACGAAAGCACGCGCTTCGGCGGTCCCATGCGAGGTGTCGAGGATCCCGTCGACGATGTACTTGAAGGGCCACGGCTTCAGGAGATTGAAGCCGATGCCTATGGTCATCAGAACCACCGCAAGCAGGGTCTGGCCGGTGAAAGCCCTGAAGTAGCGGAGCGTGCGGAGATAGATCGACATGCCTACACCTTGGGTACGTCAAAAAAGCCCCCGAGGAAAGGATCTATGACGGGTGGTCATCCGGCGAGGCGTGACCGGAAAACCTTTCCACTTCCCTCCCTTCAACAGGTACGGAGTCCTCCCTCTTCCAGACGGTGCACCACGGAACCCGAAGGCAAGGTGATGCCGGCAAGATCGGCCGTGGTCAGGAGAGCCTGGGAATCGGCGGGCATTCCGGCGAGCAGGGCATCCCGTCTGGATGGGTCGAGTTCGCCGAAGATATCGTCGAGAAGCAAAAGGGGGGCGGCTCCGTTCTCCCTGGTCAGGAGGTCGGCAACCGCCAACTTGAGGGCGAGAGCCACCGTGCGCCGCTGCCCCTCGGAGGCGAAGGACCCCGCAGGGATGCCGTTGAGTTGGATGGCAACATCATCCCTTTGAGGTCCCACCCTTGTCTGTCGAAGACGGATCTCCTGGGAGCGGCTGGCCTCGAGAGCCTCCCGCATCGGGAGGCCGGCACCGGGGGCGTAGGAGAGCTCCAGTTTCTCCGCCGAGATCGAGGCACAAGCCGAAGCGGCAAGGGGGGCCAGCGCTTCGACCAAACCGCGGCGAGCCATGATGAGCCTCTCTCCGGTCTCCGACAGGGGAATATCGTAGGCCTCGATCTGGGCACGCGCTTTTCCTTCACGCAGCAGGAGATTCCTTGATCGGAGCGCCCGTTCGTAGCTTTTCAGATCGCTCCCGTAGGTCGCCCCGAGCCCCGAGCCCCCGAGTTGAAGACCGGCGCTGTCGAGGAGCTTCCTGCGGCGTTCCGCCGGGCCGTTGACCAGTGAGAGATCCTCACTGCCGAACCAGACAATCCTTCCCTGCGACAAATATTCAGCCGTGGAGGACTGGGGCACTCCATCCAGTTTGAGGATGCGGGAAGGAGGAGTGCAGGTGAAGGAGAGACGGGTAGCTGCCTCACGGGCCCGGGCCTCGATCAACCCCTCCAGTGCGAAGGCACTCCCGCCGAAGCGGACCATCTCCCGGTTTTCGGAAGTTCTTGGCGAGCGCAGCCGCAGCAGCATGCAGACCGCCTCCAGGATGGAGGTCTTCCCCCGGGCGTTCTGCCCGGTCAGGAAACTGAGACGGGGCCCTGGTTCGTACTCCAGAGACTCGAAGCAGCGGAATCCGGCAAGCCTGATGCTTCGGAGCACGGCCTGAGGAGCAGTTCCCGCGACGCCCCCTTCCTTTGCCGCATCGTGCGGCATACTCAGAGTCCGAGCAGAAAATTGAAGGCTCGATCGCCGAATCCGGGCAACCCCTCGTGTCCGAAGTCGGGATAGATCACCGCTTCCTTGGGACTGCGGATCGCGTTGTAGACGGCGAACTGGGTCGAGGGAGGGCAGATGTTATCCATCAGCGAGAGGGCCATGAGGACCTTCGCCCCGATGCGGGGGGCGAGGTGCTGCACGTCGATGTAGCCGAGGCGCGTGAAGATCTCCTCCTTCCGCTCGTGTCGCGGATCAAAGTTTCGGAAGAAGGCCCTGAGTTCGGCATAGGCGTCCTTGGCCAGGTCCATTTCCCAGACCCTTTGGTAGTCGGAGAGGAAGGGGTAGATCGAGACGCAGCGGCTGATGCGGGGTTCCAGGGCGGCGCAGGCGATCGAGAGGGCGCCACCCTGCGAGCCTCCGGTCGTGCCGATGCGCGCGGGATCGATTTCCGGGAATGCCATCACGACCCGTGCGAGTTGCACGGTATCGAGGAAGATGCTGCGGAAGAGCAGTTTCTCCGGAGCATCGTCGAGTCCTCGGATGAAATGGCCGTTGAGGGTGTTCCCCCGCACGGGAGTGTTGTCCTCGCTCTGCCCGCCCTGACCGCGGCAGTCCATCGCGGCCACCGCGATCCCCTGCCCCGTCCAGATCAACTTGTCATGCCAGTCGCCGCTGTTTTGGGCATAGCCGTGGAACTGCAGTAGAGCTGGGATGGCGCCCGTGCTTTTTTTGGGACGGGCATACTTGGCATGAATGCGGGCTCCTCCCACACCGCGGAACCAGAGATCAAAGACCTCGGCATGGGGTGGATTGATCTCGGCGCTTGGAACGAGTTCGGGCTCGGGATCCGTCGCTTCGAGTTCGCGCAAGGCGGCCGCCCAGTAGTCGTCGAAGTCCCCCGGCCGGGGATTGATTCCCCGGTACTTCTCCAGTTCGGCCAGAGGCTTGTCGAGAGCCGGCATGGGAAATCAGCGGATCAGCGCAGCGCGGAAAGGATCGGCGCGGGGTAGATGCCAAAGGCAAGGATGCCGGCTCCGAGCACCGCAATGAGGAGCTTCACCGTGAAGGTGACGCGGATCGGCGTCTCCTCGGCGGGTTGCTGCCAGTACATGGCGCGGATCACCTTGAGGTAGTAGTAGAAGCCGGCGGCAACGGTGACGCAACCGAGCGCCACGAGCCCGTAGTGGCCCTGATTGATGGCGACCTCGAAGATGAGTAGCTTGCCGATGAATCCGGCCGTGAAAGGAATG
>JBEAOJ010000294.1:0-2812 GCA_041164985.1 Verrucomicrobiota bacterium
AGATTGAGTGGGGCGGTGGTGATGTTCTGGCGCTTGAGGTTCTGGCCGATGATCTGCATCGGCGGGATGCCGGGCATGCCTTCCCCGTGGCCCTGGAGGAAATAGACCTTCTTGCTGCTGGCGGGCTGCACAAGCCCGATGAAAGCGGAGGTCAGGACCTGCTCGCCGCGGAAGGCGACAAGTCTCGGGCGCTCCCCGTACCGGGTGGGCTCCGTGTCGTACTCACCCATCTCGGGAACGGGGATCACGGTGCTGCGTCCGCCGTATTCCACGATGAGCACGTTCTCGGCGCCGGAGAACCTGTATTGAGCCTGAAGGTCGCGTGCGCGGGCCGGGTTCCGCAGGGGATCGACCCTCTCCACGGTGAGGTTGCCGCGGCCTTGTCCCTTGCTCAGCCCATGAGCTTGTGAGAGGAACTGGTATTCCCTGAGCAGTGCCATGATATCGCCGTGGAGCTCCGAACCGGTGGCCGTGGAGGAAGGGGAGAAGTAGACGATCACCCTGGCCGGTGAGCCGAGCGAGGCGAGTGTCTGTTTCGTCTGGTTGGAAAGCTCGAACTTGTGCGAGCGGCTGAAATCATGGCGCCGGTAGTGATCGAGGGACCATCCGATGATGCAGGCGCTGACCGCGAGGGCCGCCGCGATCTGCAGGGCGACGCGCAGCCGGATGGCGCGGTGGGGAACGTAGTTGCTCGGATCGTGATTGCTCATCGGGTCACTTGCGCCAGCGGCGCGACTGGAAGGAGTGGAGCGTGAGGAAAAGGCAGAGCGCCGTCATCACGAGGTACCAGACGACGGGGCGCGTATCGATGATGCCCCTGGAGAACTGGGTCATCTGCTCGATGGGCGAGATCGTCACGGTGATCCCCTGCATGAGCGTTCCGACGCTTCCCGAGAGGAAGGTGAGCAGGCCGGTGAGGAAGAAGAGCGAGATCAGGGCAAGGGTCGTCACCGCGGCGGTGATCTGATGGCGCGTCAGCGAGGAGCAGAGGCAGCCCAGGGAGAGGTAGAACATTCCCATGAGCAGCAGGAGGAGGTAGGCGCCGAGATAGGCTCCCGTCGCCCCCGCGGCCGTCAGGCGTGTCTGCAGCCAGAAGATCACAAAGTAGAGGGCGGTCGGAAGCCAGAGAACCGCGTAGAGGAAGAGGACCCCGAAGAACTTTGCCAGCACGACCTGGGTGTCCCGGACCGGAGCGGTCATCAGCGGCTCGACGGTTCCGCTGCGGTATTCCTCCGAGTAGAGGCGCATGGTGAGCAGGGGAAAGAGCAGCAGGAAGGGGAACCAGAAGAAGATCGTGTTGAAGAACGATTCGACGACCGTGACTTCGGTGGGTCCGTGGTTGAGGATCGAGACTCCGGCGTAGAAATTGAAGCCGGTGACGAGCAGCAGGAAAAAGAGGATCACCCAGGCCATGGGTGTCTTGAAGGAGGAGCCCACCTCCCGCTTCCAAAGGATCCAGAAAACCCTCATGGTCGCGCCTCCCCGGACTGGTTGGCGGTTGTCCCGGCATTTTCCGGCTCGCTGCTTCTACCGGAGACGAAGGAAGTGAAGATCTCCTCCAGGGAGGATTCCCTGGCCGAGAGCTCCCGGAGTTTCCACCTGCGCCGCACAGCCTCCTCGAAGAGGGCGCATCTCGGGTCGTTGCCGGAAGGAATGATCTCGAAGGTGCTCCATCCGCCGGTGGAGCCGAGGACCCTTGCGGAATCGATGCCGGGGAGCTTTGCGAGGGATTTCGCGGCCTCGGCGGCATCGGGAACCATGGCCTCCAGGCGCACGGGGTTCGTCAGCGAGAGACCCGTGCGATCACGGAGTTGGGAAGGGGTTCCGTTCGCGATGATCCTCCCCTTGTTCAGGATCAGGACCCGCGAGCAGGTCATCTCGACCTCGCTCAGGATATGGCTGGAGAGCAGGATCGTGTGGCGCGTCGCGAGCCCCTTGATCAGGGTGCGCACCTCGCGGATCTGCTCCGGATCGAGGCCGATGGTCGGTTCGTCCAGGATCAGGATGTCGGGTTCGTTGACCAGGGCGTCCGCGAGGCCGACGCGCTGGCGGTATCCCTTGGAGAGGGTTCCGATGAGTTGGCGCCGCACATGGGGGAGTCCGCAGAGTTGCAGGGCATCCTCCACCTTCTCGCCGACGCGTCGGGAGCGCACGCCTTTGAGGGCGGCCCGGTAGGAGAGATACTCCCCGACCCTCATCTCCGGGTAGAGGGGGACGTTCTCCGGGAGGTAGCCGATCCGGGAACGCGCCTTGACCGACTGCGTGAAGACATCGAATCCCGCGATCCGCACCTCACCCGAGTCGGCTGGCAGATAGCCGCTCAGAATCCTCATGGTGGTGCTTTTTCCCGCCCCGTTGGGGCCGAGGAACCCGACCACCTCCCCTTTGTCGACCGTGAAGGAGAGATCCCGCACCGCCTCGGTTCGGCCGTAGCTTTTGGAGAGTCCTTGGACGGAGATCATGAATGGGCGGAAGGAAAGGTGCTTATCCTACTCCCGGAACGGATCCGGTGCAAGAAAGCCGATTGACGGCTTGCCCCCTCGCGCGCATCTGGTAAACCATTGGACTTTCGCGCCTGTTTCCAAAGCGGGGTTCCCGATGCCTGGCGGTGACGGTGCGTGAGAAGAGAGACGATTTTTCCAATCCAACTTCATGAGCACATCCTTCACGGCGCGCTGGAACGAGTCCGCCATCGATGAAAATTACGAAAAATGGCGCAAGGACGCCGCCTCGGTTTCGGCCGACTGGGCCTCCTTCTTCGAGGGATTTGAACTCGGCTACGCCCGCTATCAGAAGGCTCCTGCCAAGCCGA
>JBEAOJ010000295.1:0-4637 GCA_041164985.1 Verrucomicrobiota bacterium
CCGTTTCGCGGTAGTGACGCCAGTAGCGCTCCACCGTGCGCTTGGAGAGGGAGAAGAAAACCGCCACCTCTGCTCCCGTATGCCCCTTGCTCCTCAATGCTATCACTCTCTTCCTCAGATCATCGCTATAGCTTTCCATCCACCACTTCTAACACTACTCAAAAAAAACGACAGATATATTAGAAATATGCTCTAATTGGACACAACTGGCTCCTCTCTCAAGCAAACTCTTCCTACGCGACCATTATACCAGTATAGCAATGTACATTGTATTACTTCCAGATTAGCAGATACTTTCAGCGCCTCTGTGCCTCAAGCGCTTCTGCGGGAGGCTCTAAACTGCCGGCACGCCCTGCTCCATGGGAGCCAGGTCGATGGCGCGCAGGAGATCGAGGTCCTCGTTCGTACCGGGATTGGCGGCAGTCAGGAGCTTGTCGCCGTAGAAAACGGAGTTCGCCCCGGCGAAGAAGCAGAGGGCCTGGCCTTCGCGGGTGAGGCGTGTACGGCCAGCGGAGAGACGGATGCGGGCTTTCGGAAGCATGATGCGGGTGGTGGCAATCAGGCGGACGAGCTCGAAGATATCGACCACGGACTGCAGCTCGAGCGGGGTGCCGGGCATTGACATGAGGCAGTTGATCGGGACGCTCTCGGGCGGAGGATTGAATCCGCAGAGCACCTCGAGCATCCGCAGGCGGTCGCGCTCGCTCTCGCCCATGCCTATGATGCCGCCGCAGCAGACCGCCATGCCGGCCTTCTGGACGGAGGAGATCGTGTTCAATCGGTCGTCGAAGGTGTGGCTCGTGACGATGTTGGGATAGAACTCGGGGGAGGTGTCGATGTTGTGATTGTAGGCGGTGACGCCCGCCTCCTTGAGTTGCCGGGCCTCCTCGTCGCCGAGCTGTCCGAGTGTCACGCAGACCTCCATGCCGAGCTTGCTCACCTCGCGGACCGTCTCGAGCATGGAGTTGAACCGGCTGTCACCCGACTTCACACCCTTCCATGCCGCGCCCATGCAGAAGCGGGTGGTTCCGCTTTCACGGGCCTGCTTGGCGAGAGGAAGGATCTCGTCGCAACCCATCAGCTTACCCGCTTTCACGCCCGTATTGTAGCGGGCGCTCTGGGCGCAGTAAGAGCAGTCCTCACTGCATCCGCCCGTCTTCACGCTCAACAGGGTGCAGAGCTGGACGTTATCCTCGTCCCAGTTCTGAAGGTGGATCGAGCGGGAGCGCTGGATCAGATCGAAGAGAGAGCTGCGGTAGATCTCTTCCAGCTTGGCGATGGTGACGGGATGGTTGGTGCTCACGGTGGGGGAGGATAGGGGAAGAAAGCTGAAACCTGAAAGCTGAAACCTGAACCATGCATCGGGGACGATGCGCAAAAGGTGCGTGGGAACGCAGCTTAGTCATGCCGAAGGCAGTCCGGGCGAAGGCCGGATGGCTGATCCGGGAGGATCGCCGGACAAAAGGCGAACCAAGCCTCAGCCCGGAGGGCGCCACCGCTTGCCGGGCGGCAAGTGGCGTCAAAGCTGAAAGTCGAAAGCTGAAGGGCGGATCAGCGTCTCGACCGGCCACGCTCGACTTTCGACTTTCCCTTTTGTCCCTCATTCGCCATCCGGAAGTCGATCTGCTGCTTGAAGGGATCGACGCGGGCCACCTGCACGCGGATCAGATCCCCTGCCTTGAGGACGCGTCCGGAGTGCCTGCCAAGCAGGCGCGAGCGGGTGGCGTCGAAGATGTAGAAATCATCATCCAGCGTGGAGACGGGAACGAGCCCGGTCATCATCGCCTCGGGAAGCTCGACCAGCAGGCCGTAATTCCGCGCCTCGATCACCTGGGCGTCGAAGGTCGGGGCGACTCCCCCCTTGGTTCCGGCTGCCGCGAGGTTGGAGAAATATTCGAGCTTCTTGAGCCGGACCGATTCCTTCTCGGCGTCGGCGGCGGTGCGCTCCGTGGTGGAGAGGTGCTCGCTGACGGGGCCGAGATCCGTGGAGGCCGGCCCTTTGTGTCTCGGATCGAGATCGCGGGCGAGCGACCGGTGTGTCAGCAGGTCGGCGTAACGGCGGATGGGGCTGGTGAAGTGGCTGTAGTCCGCCTTGGAGAGTCCGAAGTGGCCGAGCGGATCGGGGGAATAGCGGGCTCGTTTGAGGCTCTTGAGCAGACCGATCTTGAGGGCGCCGGCGTAGGGTTTTCCCTTCAGGCCATCGAGCAGTTTCTGGAGTTCGGGGCGGTGGCCGAGGTCGCCGGCCTTCACGCCGTAGGTGGCGGCGAGTTCCCGGTATTCGTCGAGTTTCTCCGGTTCCGGTTTCTCGTGGATGCGGTAGATGTTCGGCTGCTTGCGGTGCTTGAGGTGACGGGCCACCAGTTCGTTGGCCAGCAGCATCAGCTCCTCGATGAGCTGGTGGGAGATGTCGTTCTCGACCAGTTCGAGCTTCACGGGTCGCCCCTCCTTGTCGAGCCAGACTTTCACCTCGGGCATCTCGAGATCGAGCGCTCCGGCGGCGAAGCGACGCTTCCTCAGGGTCGAGGAACAGTCCCATGCGGCATGAACACGGCGTCCCACCTCGTCCTTGGGCGGCTCCTGCAGCAGGGCGAGCGCCTGGCGGTAGGTGAGGCGCGCGGAGCTGCGGATGACCGAGCGTCCGAAGCGGACATGACGGATCGAGCCGTCGCGGTTGATCTTGGCGAAGACGCTGAAAGCCAGGCGGTCCTCATGGGGCCGAAGGCTGCAGAGTCCATTGGAGAGATTCTCCGGGAGCATCGGGATCACCCGGTCGGCAAGGTAGACGCTGTTGCCGCGCTTACGGGCCTCCTTGTCCAGCGCGGTGCCGGGCTTCACATAGTGGGAGACATCGGCGATGTGGATGGCCGCGTCCCACCCGTAGTCGGTCGGCTGGACCTCGATGGCATCGTCGAAGTCGCGTGCTGTGTCCGGATCGATCGTGATGATGTTGCGCTCGCGCAGATCCTCGCGGCCCTCGAGATCCTTGGCGGTGATTTCCCCACCGAAATGCTCCGCCTCCACGCTCACCGGTGCCGGGAATTCGCGCGGCAGTCCGTGCTTGTGGATCACCGAGAGCATGTCGACCCCGGGGGATCCGGCTGGCCCAAGCACCTCCACGATGGTTCCCTCGGGATTCACATGGCTGTTCTCCCAGCGGTCGAGTCGGGCCACGACCTTGTCGCCGATCTTCGCGCCTCCCGCGGAAGGGACATAGAGGTTGCGGGGAAAGCGCGGATCGTCCGCGACGACATGATGGAAGTTCTTCGTCTTTTGAAGCGTGCCCACGATCGGCGTCCCTCCGCGCTCGACAATTTTGATGATCCGTCCCTCCTGCCTGCCGTCACGGCGGGGACGCCCATGGTGGCGGGGCTGCCGGATGAGCCGTGCCACGACGCGGTCACCGTTCAGCGCAGTGCCGAGATTTTCCGAAGAGATGAAGAGATCCTTGCCGCCCTGCTCCTCGGCGAGGACATGGCCTGATCCCCCGGCATGGATCTGGAGCTTGCCGGTGAAGAGATCGGCGGCCTGCGGAAGGATGAAGTGATCGCGGCGGACGCGAACGATGCGCCCCTCGCGTTCCAATCCCTCGAGGATCTGACCAAGTCCCCGGAGAGCCCCTTTTTCCAGAGCCAGCGCCCGGGCAATCGAGGGTACCGGCAAGGGCTCGGCTCCGAGAATTTCAAGAATGCGGTCGACGAGGGAGTCTCCCCGGTGCCGCCGCGAGGGTTCCTGATCCACCGGCTTGCCTCTTCCCGATGAGTGCCCTGCCGCTTGGCCTGAAGCTTGGACCGCTCCCCGAACGGTTTTTCCCTTCGCGCGGCGAGTCGGATGGCTGGATGCATGGGGGCGTGGAGCACCTGACCTGCCCGCTTTGGGGGGGCCTTGGGTACGGTTTGCGGTTCGGTTGCGACCGCGGGGGCTTTTCTTGGGCACGGGTCACCATCGGACGCTTTGCCTCCCGAGCAAACAAGAAAATGCTTGTGCCGGTGTTGTTACGGCGGAAAGTAAGGGGATGAATTTTTCTCCCCGAGTCACGAAGGCATCAAAGGCAACGACCGAGACCCCGAGCGCGGCCTTCACCCTGATTGAGCTGCTGGTGGTCATCGCGATCATCGCCGTTTTGATGGGCCTTCTCTTCCCTGCAGGGCAGTCGGCAATCAATAATGCCAATAAGACGACGGCTAAAAATCAGGCCGTCCAGATCGCCACCGCCATCACCGCCTACGAGGCGGAGTATGGTAGGTTTCCCACCAATTCAGGATCAAATGTCGGGCCCGCCTTGGTAACCATTCTCTGCACCGCCACCGACACCACCAACAACCCCCGAGGCATCATCTTTTTGGAGGCCAATGCTTGGAAAAAGGGCAAGGGTGGAACCAATTCGAGCGGCTTCTGCGATCCTTTTGGCTCCACCTCATCAAATGTATACAGCGTCTCCATGGATACAGGCTACTCAAACTCCATCACCGCCGCTGGCACAACGATGAACAGGCGTGTGGCAGTTTGGACAACAAACAGCACCCTCAGGGCGCTGATCAACTCCTGGGACTGATTTTTTTGCGGGTGTGGTTCAATGGTAGAATGTGGGCTTCCCAAGCCTGAGACGAGGGTTCGATTCCCTTCACCCGCTCCACTCT